>JBBRIM010000172.1:0-6181 GCA_038221095.1 Candidatus Limnocylindrales bacterium | reverse complement strand
GATGATCGCGGTCAGGCTGATCAGCGTGCTCGTCCGGACTCCGACGCGACCGCGCAGGAGGGCGCCGACGAGGGCCGCCACGATCGCGATGTTCCAGCCCGAGATGGCCACGATGTGTGACACCCCGGCAGTCGTGAAGGCCGCCGCCAGGGTGCGATCGACTCGGTCGCGCAGCCCGATCAGGATCGCGGCCGCGAGTCCCGCCTGCGGCTCCGGCAGGGATCGGGTCAGCGCCTCGGCGGACCCCGCGCGCACGCGATCGAGCAGGCCCTGGGGACCGTCCGACCCAGCGACGAGGTCGAGGGTGGGTGAACGCAGCGAACCGGCCGCCCCGATCCGCCGCAAGTACGCGCCAAAGTCGTCCTCGGCGGGTGGTCGAACCGAACCGCTGACGATGATCCGATCCCCCGGACCGACTTCTGGATAGCGTGGCAGGAGGGCTTCGACCCGCAACTCCGGTCCACTCCCCTCGACCCCGGCCCCGAGCCGGATCAGGGCGATCTGTTCGGCTGCCTTGGGTGATCCGACATGCTCGACAACTGCCGCCCGGCGACCACTCGGCCCAAGGATCACCGTGGTTGAGACCGGCGTCCCGTCGGTGAGGCCGGGGATCGGGATGGGTCGGTGGAGCGTGGTGCGGCCGAGGAGCAGTAGGGCGCCGACGCCGACCAAGAGCGCGATCCGGCCGGCCGACCCGGCTCGTGGCCGGCCTCGCGGCCGGGCTCGGGCGAGTACGCGGAGGACAATCGAGGCGATGAACGGCACGCTGGCGGTGCAGATCGCCAGGGGCGTTGGCTGGACGTCCGGGCCGGCGGCCAGCGCCAAGGCGATTGCCCCGAGCGCGAGCCAACCGCTGCGGGGGATTCGTGGCCCGTCCGCCATCCGGATCAGTGGACCGTGACGAGCTTCTGAATCCGGGCAAACTCGGCGGCTCCCACGAGCTTCCGGGTGCGCAGGTCGCTGATCGCCCGGAAGGCATGCTGCGAGCGCGACGCGATGATCCTGGCGACCGTCACCGGCCCGACACCGGGCAGCGCGTCCAGCTCTTCGGCGGTCGCCCGGTTCAGGTCAACGGGACCGCTGTGGACGGGCGGGCTCTTGGTCGCAGGCGAGTTGCCTGGGCCGCTGCTCGCGACCAGGTCGTCACGGGACGGTACGAGGATCCGATCGCCGTCGGACAGCCGGGCCGCGAGGTTCAATTCGGCCGTGGCCCGGGCAACGTCGATCCTGGGGCCGTAGCCGCCCGCTGCCCGGATCGCATCTGCGACCCGCGTCCCGGCGGGCAGCCGGTAGACACCCGGTTGGGCAACAGCGCCGGCAACCTCTACGACGAGCTGCTCGGAGCCGCCCGAGGCGCCCGTGTTGCCATCACCGGCCCCGGCCCCGGCCCCGACCCCGACCCCGGCAGACCCGTCCGGCTTCTGGCCGGCTGGGCCGGCTCCGTCGCCACCCGCGACGAGACTGCCGTTCGTGTCGCCCGGCGAGAAGTTGGGACTGTCGCCGCCCGCCGTGCTGGCGCTGACAATGGACGTTCCGTTCGAGCCGGTGAGGACGACCACGACCACGATCGCAAGGCCGACGGCGATCGCCCCTGCGATCAACCAGCCGCGGGCCGGCCCTGATCGGTCGAACCGGGGACGAGAGTCGTGCTGCTCCGGACTGCCAGGGTCTTCGAGCGCACGCCACGGCATTGGGCTTCGATCCACGGACCTCTCCCCGGCGGGATCGAGGCGGATGTGGCGGGTACCAGCGGGTATCGCCGAACACGGCGGCTGGGAAGCAGCATCCACTGCGGCGGGGGCACTTCCGATCCGCAGTGGATGTCTGACGACCTTACCAAGGGCCGCTTAGCTGCGACTTATCGCTCCGGGGAGATCTCCCACGGGACCCAGCGCGAACCGTCCCACCAGCGATGCCACGTTCGGCCGTTGCGTCCCAGGGCGATGACGTCAAGCCGATCCGGGCCCGCCGCCGCAGCAGCCGGGATCGAACCGGCCTGGAGCTCGCCCTCGAGCGACTCCCATGGGTGCCAGTCCGTCCCGTCCCAGTAGCGATCCCAGAGCTGGCCATCGTCGAATATCGCGAAGACCTCCATTGGCTCGTCGCCCCACGTTG
This sequence comes from Candidatus Limnocylindrales bacterium, assembly GCA_038221095.1. Classification (GTDB taxonomy): domain Bacteria; phylum Chloroflexota; class Limnocylindria; order Limnocylindrales; family CSP1-4; genus Palsa-1033. Next base: position 4,066 of record JBBRIM010000172.1, on the reverse strand, counting down.
TGATCGCGGGGACGGAGGCCAGCAGGCCGTCGAGACTCTCAGGCTCGGTCCAGGCCCCATCCCGGAGGGTTGCATGGAGCAGTTCGCGCTCCGGTCCAACCCAGAATCGGTCGAGCCGCCCACCCGGACGGGCAACCGCAGCAACGCCGGCTAGCCCGATGCGATCGCTCATTTCTGGAGGAGCGGCTTGACGTCGGTGATCAGCCGGGTCATCGACTCGTCGTCATACGGCGCCGGGAAGCCGGCCACCAGGTGTGACCGGCCCAGCTCGACGAACGGCGCGAGTTGCTCGGCCACATCCTCCGGCGTCCCAACGGGCTGATCCTGCCATGGCCGGGCACGCCCGTTGTGCTCGAACAGGCCCGCGGCCACCTTGCGCGCCTCTTCACGCGAGTCGCGGATCACGACAACGCCAAGACCGTGGGTTCGCTCGATCGAGTTGAAGTCGCGGCCGACCGCAGCGCAGTGTTCTCGCAGGATGTCGTCCTTGCCTCGGACCGTCGCCAGGCTTCCACCCACGTCGTGCATGTCAGCGTAGCGGGCGACGAGCTTGAGGGTCACCTTCTCGCCGCCGCCGCCAATCAGGATCGGCAGGTGGCGCTGGATGGGCGGCGGGTCATTGCGGACCGACTTCGCGGCGTAGCGCGGTCCACTGGCGGTTGGGTCGGTGCCGTCGAGCATGCCCCGCAGAACTGGGAGTGCCTCGCTTAGCCAGCGCAGGCCCTCCGGCGGCCCTTCGCCGAAGTGCAGGCCGTACGCCGTGTGCTCCGTTTCGAACCAGGCGGCGCCCACCCCGAGGACCGCTCGGCCGGCGCTGATGTGATCGAGGGTGGTTGCCAGCTTGGCCGTCAGGGTGGGCTCGCGGAATGTATTCGCCCCGACCATCAGGCCGAGGCTGACCTTATCCGTCGCCGCTGCCCAGGCGGTCAGGGTCAACCAGCCCTCGAAGATCGGACCGTTGGCCGAACCGACGATCGGGTACAGGTGATCCCACGTCCAAAGGGAGTCGTACCCCAGGCGATCGGCTCGTTCGCCGGCGGCCAGTAGGCTGGGCCAGTCGGTGTACTGGTTCCAGCACAGCGCGCCGAACTTGACTTCGGTCATGCGCATAGTCTAGGTGAGGGTCACGCATTGCACGCACGCTCGACCCGGCCGCCTGGTACGACTGGCTCAAATGCGTCGAGCAGTGATAGCTCGGCGCCCCTGACTGCTGCACAGGTGCCCTAGAGCAGGCTGCTCTGGCCTCCAAGGCGATTGGTCCGTCTCGCCGGAGCGGATGGTGCTTCCCAAGCAACAACGGCGTGCTTTGGGCGCTTTCGACCCGGGATTCGGGCGACCGAGCTGGCCGCACCGACCGATCCCCGGGTATTTCATCCCGGGATGAGCATGGCCAAGGATGAATTGGAAGGGCTTGTCCGGCGGCAGCTGCCGGACGCCCGCGGAATCGCGTGGTTTGTCGCTCTGTGTGCACCAACGGCTGCGGCTCCCCACCGGAGCCGGCCCTCGAACCTACTTCGTCCAGCCGTTCATGGCGATCGAGCCGAGTGAGCCGGGTGTGCTATTGCAGGGTGGGACGGTGCCGCCCGGCCCGGCGGCCGCGACCAGGCGGCCGGCATTGGCGGGTAGGACAAACGCCACGGTGGTCGGCAGGAACGGCGCTGCCCCGCAGTAATTGCCGTCCTGGACCATTGTCTTGAGCGAGGCGCCGTGGGCCAGGTGGAACGCCGGCGCACCTTTCGCGATGTGGGGCAGCCCGTTCGGACCGCCCGTCTGGGAGTCGATCAGGATGTTGCCGTGGGCATCGAGCAGCTCGACCTCGGGCGTGCCTTGAACCGTGCACAGGGTGTTGGACTTGTTGGTCAGGGTGACCAGGGCGGTCTGGTGGCCCATCGCGCCCTGCCAGCTCGTCACCCTGGCACTGAGTCCTGCCGCCAGGCAGACGGGCGTCGGCTTCGCTGCCGGGCTCGGGGCTTGGCTCGGGCTGGCGGCAGGTGGTTCGCTGGGCGTGGTCGACGGTTCCAGCGATGGGACGCTGGCTGACGGCACGGCCGTGCTCGGGCTCCCGCACCCGCTGAGCGCCAACGTCAACAGGGACGCAAGAACGACTCCGCGCATCAGGTCAACCTCCAGCTCAGCACCGCCGTTGGATCTGGGACGCAGTCATAGTCTGTCACGTGACGGTGGCCCGGAACAAGGCTCGGACAGGGCCAACCCACGCTGGGTGGCCCTGTCCGGCAGGGATCAAACGGGAGAGGCGCTGGTTGCGCTCGGATCAGCTCCGGCGTAGACCGCGCGAACCGCGGAGGAGGCCCACGACGAACACGACGGCGATCGCGCCGAGGGTGGCGATCACGATGCTTTCGATGTTGATCCCGGTGACGTCGCCGATCTTGAGCACGTTTGTCGCCACGTAGCCGCCGACGATTGCGCCGACGATGCCGAGGACCACCATCATCAGCAGGCCCTCGCGCGAGCCCATGAGCTGGTTGGCCAGAAAGCCGGCGATTGCGCCGACGACGATCCACGCGACGAAGCTCATTGTTGGCATTGATCAGTTCCCTTCAGTGTCGCGCGACCCGTTCAGGTCACGCCTGGTGGCGAGCCAGGCCCTGCCCGCCGAGGGACCGCGCGGCGGTCAGAGCTTCGAACCGGCCGCTGCTGCGGTTGCAGTAGAGCACGACTTCGTGCTATTGTCAACTGTAGTTAATGATCCCCACTGTGGAGTGGTAGCAATGGGTCCATCACTCGGCGCTGTCCTGAAGCAGTCGCGCGACGTTCGCGGACTGTCCGGTGCCGATGCCGCCCGGGCGGCCGGAATCTCGGCGGCCTACCTGAGCAAGCTTGAGAACGACGCGGTCAAGAAGCCCTCGCCAACCGTCCTCCATCAACTGAGCGAGGCGCTGGCCGTGCCCTACGCGGAATTGATGCTCCTGATCGGCTATCCCCTGCCTGGCGACCCCGACCCGAGCGTGGCGTTGAGCGTGGCAGCGGCGCTCTTCGCCGATGTCACCGACGACGAGCGTGAGGAACTGATCGAGTACCTCGCCTGGTACCGCGCCCGTCGCCGGGCCGGACGGGGTGGCAACCGGCGCAGTTGAGGTTCCGAACGCCCGGCGGAGAATGGGCGCGCGGACCCGGCGTCTCTGCGCCGGTCTACCCAGTCGATACGGGGGACGCACCGGAATCCGCGGCGGTCCGCTCGTCGAGTGATCGGGCGACTCGCAGGGCAGCCTTGCCGACGGCCAGGGCCAGCCTTGCGGCTGTCCGGCGCAGGGAGTTGGACAGCGGACTTGCCTCGCCCGACCCGGCGCGCTGGGCGTCCCGGTAGCAGGCCGCCAGCCGGGCCAGGGCGGCGCGGTCGCCCTCGGCAGTGCGCTCAGCGGCGAGGCGTCGCGCTTCGAGGTAATAGTGATTCACCCACATGTGACGTTCCTTCCGGCTAGTTGCGGTGGCTGACGAAATGGCTGGTCGGGCAGTCACTTGCGTTGCGGAAACCCGGTCGGCTGTCAACGCCGAACCGAGCGGCGGCGATGCCGAGCAGGGCCAGGATGGCGATGGTCCCAGCCAGGACCGAGAGGCCGAACAGTGCGAACATAGCGACTCCTTAATAACCCGTGTTGAATAGTTTACTGGTTACTCGCAGATTAACCGCTTGCGCGTAACCTGTCAAGCGGCGTACAGTGGTTAGCGATGGCTGGCTCACCCTCGTTCGCACAACCGGATCTGCAGACCGCGCTCGACTTCGTCAACACCGCCGAGCTCGAGCGCGGCCGTCCCGTCGATCACCTGGATACAACCCGGGCCGCCCTCGACTGGTTGCATGAACATGCCGGGATGGATGCCGGCGGAGTCCCCGAATCGACGGCGGTTCGGGCCCGCATCGTTCGGGCGCGGACCGCCTTCCGCGAGCTATGGGACGCCGCTGTTGAGGGGCGCCCACCCGACGACGTCGCCCTGCGCACGATCAACCGGGTCCTCCGCCACCAATCCCAGCTCCAGCTCCAGCCGAGCCGACATGACCGACCGGCGGCAGGCTGTGGCCTGGTCAAGCTGCACACCGGCGACC
>JBBRIM010000171.1:0-6208 GCA_038221095.1 Candidatus Limnocylindrales bacterium | reverse complement strand
CGCGGGCCTGGACCGGCAGCGGGCCGCGGGGCCGCGGGCCTAGCGGGCAGTGGGCCGGGGGCCTAGGGCTGGCCGGCTGCCGGGCGGCCGAAGGCGACGCCCCGCTCGCGCAGCGAGACGAAGGCGTCGTGGCCGATCACCAGGTGATCGAGCAGCTCGATGTCGAGCAGCCGGCCGGCGGCCAGCGCCTCGGCGGTCAGGTGGAGATCGTCTGGTGACGGGGTCGGGTCGCCCGAGGGGTGGTTGTGGACGAGGATCACGCCCGAGGCGTTGAGCCGGACCGCATCGCGAAAGAGCTCACCAACCCGTACGAGGCTCGAACTGACGTTGCCCTGGTAGACCGTGGCCACCCGGAGCACGACGTTCTTGGTGTTGAGCAGGACGACTCGCAGCTCCTCCCGCTCGAGCCGGCCCATCTGCAGGATCAGCCGCTCGGCCACGTCGCGCGGCGCCCGGATCGTCCAGCGGCCGGAGGGCCAGTCGGCCAGCAGCCGCCGGCCCAGTTCGAAGGCGGCGCTGAGCTGGGCAGCGCGCGCCGGTCCGATCCCGGGGATGGCCGCCAGCTCGGTGTCCGAGGCGCGGGCGAGGCCGGTCAGGCCGTCGTGCCGGGCGAGCGCCTCCTCGGCCAGGTCAACCGCGTTCATCCCCCGGGCGCCGGTTCCCCAGACGAGGGCGATCAGCTCGGCGGAACTCAGCCCGCCGGGTCCGCGCTGGGCGAGTCGCTCGCGTGGCCGCTCGGCTTCAGGCACCTCGCGCAGCGCACGGCCTGGCCGATGGATCGCCCGCGGAGCAAGGCCAAGGGGGGCGAACGGGTCGGTCATGGCTGCCTCGGCAATCGGTGAACGGTGGTGTTCCCGGTCCCGAATGACGGAGCCCGCCGATTCCTCCGCCCTCCGGAACCGGGAACAGCTCGAACCCTACCGGGCGGCCCTCACCGGACGATCATCACGAGCTGCACGACGCGCCGCAGATGCGAAGCGAGATCCATGGTGCTGGATTACCTGTCGGACACCCGGATGAACCTAGGAGTCGGTCCCCTCGACGACTCGGTGTGCCGACAATCCGCGACCCTCGCGCGGTCCCCACAGGACGTGTTTCGGATCGACCAGGACGAACGCGCCCCAAACGAACCCGACCACAGGCCCAATCAGCGAGCTGACGCCCAGAACGGCCGCACAGGCTCCGCCAACGGTCCAGCCGGCGAGGAGCCACAGGATGGTGGAGGCGATACGCAACTTCATGCGTCTACGATCGCCTCGTCGGGCCCCGGCGGCAACGGCACTCTCGTACTGCCAGACGGATAGGACTCGTGGAGGTCGGAGCAGGCTCAGGTCGCGACCGTCAGCCCGACCAGGATCAGCGGGATCGCGTTGAACATCGCGTGAAGGCCGAACGATGAGGCCAGCGATCCGCGCCGGACGAAGATCCAGCCCAGGCTGATCGCCACTGGCAGGCGGACCAGGAATGCGATCAGGGCGTCGGATGGCGTCCCGCTCAGGGTCAGCACGTGGGCGACGCAGAAGAGCAGTGCTCCGCGCAGGATCCCGGCTCGCGAGCCCAGCCCTCGCACCCAGGCCGTCGTGGCGAAGCCCCGATAGAAGAGCTCCTCTCCGAACGGCGCGATCAAGATCCCCGACACGAGGTTGATCGCCCCGTCGGACGGCGTCAGGGCGACCGGCAGCGGGCCCGGCGGCGCGGATCCGAAGATGCGAATCAGGAGGCTCCCCAGCCCGACCGTCACGAACAGCACCGGCACGGCCATGATTGCGCCCTCGAGCAGGTTCCGGAGCGCGATCGCCAGCTGCAGTCGGTCAAACGGCCGCACTGGCAGGCCCATCTCCCGCCACGAAAGCGAGCCCGACCCGACCACCAGCAGGGCGACCACCAGGACCGCGCTGCCGTTGATGATCAGCAGGCCGACGAGTGCCTCGGGCGCGGTCCCGGACTGGACGCCGAGCGCCTTGAGCGGAACCAAGATGATCAGCTCCAGGAACAGGGTCAGGGCGACGTACGCCCCGAAGACGACGAGCGGCGAAGGTCCGCGGTAGCTGAGCAGGCCGGCTGCCTGGCGCTCGATCGCCTGCGATCCAGCCGCGGCGGCCAGGCCGCACGACAGGAGCAAGGTGCCAACGCCGAGCAGGATGGCCCCGGCAACGTCCGATGGCTGGGCCAGCAGGACGACGAAGATCAACGCGACCCCGAGCAGGCTGCCGAGCCAGCCGACCAGGTACAGCCCCGGTGCGCGACGCCCGTCGAGCGAGAACGTGCTCATGCCGGGACGGGCCGGAGGCGGCTCGTCTGCGACCGCGGTGTCCGCGCCGGTGAGCTCAGGCGGGCCGGGGTCGCCCGGTCCGGTCAACGCTCCGGCAGCGCGTCGGGGGCGGCCCGGGTCGAACGAGGCGCTGAGGCGCGGGGTGAACGGCGGGCCGGCCTGGCCGGCACATCCACGACGCTGATGGGCGGTTCGGCCGAGACGGGCGGAGCCAGGCTCGCTGCGGCAGCGGCGGCCACAGGATAGGGGGCCGGGGTTGCCCCGACGGTTGCCCCGACCGGCTCACGCCGCTCGAAATCCTTGCCGCACCAGGCGCACAGCGACCAGTCCAGGCCGACCAGCCGGTTGCAGTTCGGGCAGACCCGGTTGAGTCGAGTCCGACAGGTGGGGCAGATCAACCATTGCTCGCCGACCCGCCGGGCGCAGGTCGGGCAATGGGGGACGGCGTCAACTTCGTTGATCAGGGCCTCTTCAGCCAGCGAGCGCTCGGTCGCCTCACCGATCTTTTCGTGCGGCCGCACGAGCCGGTAGATCAGGGCGGCAAAGATGAACAGGACGGGGGTGAACAGGATGATCAGGCTGGCCGCGACGTAGGGCAGGATCGGGTTGTCCGAGCGGGTCTGCATGTCCCGGAACGCCCAGTACGCCGTGGCGATCCAGACGATCACGATGTAGGCGGCGACGGCCTTCAGGCCGAACTGGATGATCGGTGCACCAAAGAACCCGCCGAGGGCGCTGCCGATCGTGCTGATGACCTGGTCCATCCGCCTGGCCCCGTGCCTCCTGAGTGAGACGACCTGTCTGTGCCGTGGGGCAGTGTATCAGGGGTCTCGCGCGGGCTAGACGAGCGGCGGCGCCGCCGGGTGACGACCGGCCCGCACGCCGACGATGCCGCCGGCCATCAGGACCAGGGCCGCCACCAGCAGGAGGGTCACCCCGAGGCCGTCGCTGTACGGCCGGGTCTGGTAGGCCCAGTCGAGCCCGAACAGGATCCCGCCGATCGTCAGCGGAGCGAGGCCAGCCCGGATCCAGGCTGGGATCGGGTTCGGGATGCCGTTGAGCGCAAGCAGGCCGAGAGCGAACAGCACGAGTGGCAGGTAACCGCTGTTGGCCAGGCCCCACCGGTCGAAGTAGGCGCTGCCCACAGCACCGATCACGCCGTCGCGCGACCACGGCATCAGGAAGCTGACCGCCGCGACGGCTGAACCGGCGATCGCCAGCCAGCCGGCCAGCTCGGCCGGCGCACTGGGCGCAACCGTCCACCGGCGCGCCGTGGGGCTGCTGTCAGTGACGGGCGGTGGTCCACCCTCCGGCCGTGCGAACGCGACCGGCAGGGCCGCAGCGGTGGCACTCGCGGCATGCTGGGGGGCAGCGGATCGGAGCAGGCCACGCGATTCGTTCTGGTCGCCGGGTCGCGGTCGGAGCAGTGGCGCGCTGTAGGCCGCCGACGGCGCGAGATAGGCACCCGGGATGGACGGTTCAGGCGCTCGCTCCCCGGCACCGACCGGGAGGTTCGGCCAGTTGAGCGCCGGACGGGCCTCGAGCTGGCTGAGAATCGACGGGGAGCGGGTCGGCCGGGGCTCGGCCGGAGCGGCGGCGGCCCGACGGAATTCCGGCTGGGCCGGTGCCGGCCGTGCCGGCCGTTCCGGACGTGCGGGCGTCGGCGGGGCGGTCGGCGCGGCACTCGGAGCGGGAGTCACCCGGCGAGCCACCGGGCGCGGCGGGGAAGGGTTGGGCGAAGCGCTGGACGGCGAACCCGCCGGGGCGCCGGTCACGGCAGCCACCAGCGTGCCGCAGGCTGGGCACGACAGCCGCCCATGCGAGACCAGGGCTCCGCACGACGGGCAGGCGATCGGCTTCCTGGGCAACGTTCGATACCTCTCGGATCGACCGCCGGCGTACTCCGACGGCTCGGGCGCTACAGGTTGCCACGCTCCGAGCCGGTTCCACCACTCCCCCGATGGTCCTGCCCTGTCACCACCGTCCAGGTCAGGCTGCGCCACGTCGCAAGCACGGCGGCGCCGGTCAGCCCCGCTGCCCAGCAGGCAGCAAACAGGAGGGTCGTCGCGGCCGCCGCCGGCAGCGCTCCCGTTCCGGTCCCACCCAGGAGTGCGTCCCGGGCGTAGCCCCACGACCAGCTGACCAGTTCGACCGTGAGCCCGAGGACTGCACCCGCCACGACGACCGACACGACCAGGACCGGCCCGACCAGGCCGATCCGGCGGACCGGCAGGATCAGCCCGCCGAGCAGGTCGCGAGCGAGGCCGGCCGGTTGGAGGATGGCCAGCCTGACTGCCAGCCCGGCCCAGGTCTCACCCAGGAGCCAGGCCACCAGGATCGCGCCAACCACCTCGGGCGCCCGGGCCGCGACCCGGAGCGCGATCGGGCTGGCCAGGTCGGTCGGCAGGGTCAACTCGAGGTAGGCGATCTCGCCGAGGCGCGGGAGAACCACGCCGAGGACGAGTACCACCGGCAGGAGGCAGACCAGGCGGATGACCACGACCCGTCCCAGGAGTCCGCGCTCCGGCCAGCGGACATCCCGGTCATTCCGTCCAGCCCGGACGAGCACGATCTCGGCGGCGGCAGCCACGATCGTGCCCCCCAGCAGCGCGGCGACGGCCAGGCTGAGCCCGACCGCGAGTCGCACGAGGAGGGCCGGTGTTGGGCCGCCCGGGGTGATCGAGGCTGGGCCGATGAAGGTGGCCAGTCCAACCAGGCTCGGTCCGGCCACGATCGGCACGACGAACAGGACGATCCCGCCCCGGGCAAGAAAGCCGGCGAGGGCCACCGGCCACCAGCCCGGGTTGCGCCCGGTCCACGCGGCGGCACGCCAGGCCGTTCGCAAACCGCCCATCCGGGCTACGGGTTGGTGCTCGGGCCCGGCGACGATGGTGCGAGCTGGCTCAGCTCGCGGAGGGCTTCCTGGACCTTGGCGATCTCCGCCCCGTAGGTTGCGAATTCACCGCTCCGAAGGGCCGCCTGGGCCAGTTCGAAATGCTGGTTGGCGTAGGCCACGAGGGCGGCCACGTTACCAGCCGGCGGACTCACGCCTGGGCTGGCTGTTGGGCCGGAACTCGGGCTCGGCTGAGGATTGTTGCTCGGTGACGGTGAGGCGACGGGGCCGCCCGCGAGGAGCTGCGCCAGGGAGCCGGCGAGGGTCCGATCCCAGACAACCCGGGTGGGCGTGGCAACGATGATCCGCTCGAACGCCGGGAAGGCGCTGTTGGCCGACTGGAGATAGACCGGCTGGAGGTAGATGAGCGAGTTCTGGACCGGAACGACGATCAGGTTGCCCTTGATCACCTTGCTGCCAGCCTGGTCCCACAGCGTCAGCTGGGCACTGATGGTCGGATCGGCGTCGATCTTCGCGATGATCTGGTTCGGGCCGAGGACGGAGGTGTCCTGGGGGAACTTGTAGACCCGGACCTGGCCATAGTTGGCGGCGTCGTTGCGGGCGGCGATCCAGGCGATCATGTTCGGCCGCGAGGCGGGGACCATCGGCTGCAGGAGCAGGAACTCGGTCGCAGCCTGGTCGGGCAGGCGCATCTCGACGTAGTACGACACGTTGGGCAGGTTCTGCGTCCCACCCGGATCGGGCGGTACGGTCCACAGGTCGTTGTTGCCGTAGAACGCGGCCGGGTCCGTGACGTGGTACTTGGCATAGGCGCGGGTCTGCACGTCGAACTGGTCCTCGGGCACCCGCAGGTGGCTGCGCAGATCGGCCGGCATCGTGTCAATCGAGGCGAACATCTGGGGGAAGACGTTCTCGTACGTCCGGATGATCGGGTCGCTCGGGTCGCTCACGTAGAACGTCATCTGGCCCGTGTAGGCGTCCACCACCACCTTGACGCTGTTGCGCAGGTAGTTGAAGCCAACGCTGGCCAGGCCCGAACCGGTCGCCAGTGCCCGGCTGTCGAACGGCTGGGCGTTCGGGAA
>JBBRIM010000170.1:0-6261 GCA_038221095.1 Candidatus Limnocylindrales bacterium | reverse complement strand
GGCGTGGCCCCGATGGACCGGATCGCCCAGGAGGAGATCTTCGGGCCGGTCCTGTCGGTCATTCCGGTCGACGATTACCAGGCCGCCGTGACGGCCCTCAACCAGATCCGCTATGGCCTGTCGTCGGCGATCTTCACCCGCGACGCGAACACGGCCTTCCGGGCGATGCGCGACTTCGAGACCGGGATCGTCTACATCAACGCAGGCACGATCGGGGCCGAGACCCACCTGCCCTTCGGGGGCACCAAGGAGACGGGCAACGGCCACCGCGAGGCCGGCCACGCCGCGCTCGACACGTACACCGAGTGGAAGTCGATCTACGTCGACTTCTCGGGCCGCCTCCAGAAGGCCCAGATCGACAATCAGCCCGACTGACGCCCTCCGTCGGGCCGCCAGGCGGGTCCGATGGGGTATCCTTCGCCCGGGCCGGTAGCTCAACGGCAGAGCAACTGACTCTTAATCAGTTGGTTGGGGGTTCGAATCCCCCCCGGCTCACCACGCCAGCTGAGCACGAACAAGGCCCTTCGGAGCAATCCGAGGGGCCTTGTGATTCGGGCGCAGCCAGCCCTAGTTCGCCAGGGTGCGTTCGATCCGGAGGTCCGGGACGATCCAGATGGCCACGACGACGACGTACAGGGCCAGGGCGACGACCGGCGCCACGAGGGCGACCGGGATGGCGATCGCGTAGAGCGCCGGCGAGATCATGCCCTTCCGGTCGCTGCCGATGGCCGCCGCCAGCGCCGGCGACTGACCACGGGCAGCGATCAGGCCGTGGACCAGGAAGTAGAAGGCGAACGCGGCCATCAGCGAGACCGCGCCGTAGGCGGCCGTCGGCTCGGGTGCGAAGTGGGTCTCGCCCATCCAGGCCGTGGCGAATGGAAACAGGGAGAGCCAGAAGAGCAGGTGCAGGTTGGCCCAGAGGACGCGCCCGTCGACCACCTTCGACGCCTGGAGGAGGTGGTGATGGTTGTTCCAGTAGGTCCCCAGCAGGGCGAAGCTGAGCACATACGACACGAAGACCGGCCAGAGCGGGACCAGGCCGGCGAGGGTGGCGACCGCGGGCACCTTCAGGTCAAGGACCATGATCGTGATCAGGATGGCGACCACGCCATCGCTGAACGCTTCCATCCGACCTTTGCTCACGACGGGATTGTGCCTGTTCGGTGGCGCTGCCGTGGTCCCAGAACCGGATGATCCCAGGGCAACGTACCAAGGGCATCCAGGCCTGAAATGGGAGCTCCACGATGCGTTATCTCAAGATGGCCCTTGCCGTACTCGTCCCCCTGATCCTGGCTGCCTGCAAGAACGGTTCGGGTGGCTACTGAGGGCCAGGCTAGCCGCAGGGCGCCAGGTGGTTGGCCTGCTTGAGCTCCAGGACCCGCATGGCCGCGGCATTGACCTGAGACCGGCAGGCTGGGTCCGTGCTGGCCCGGGCGGTAGGGCGTGGCCGCCGACTCTGCGCCAACGCAATGTCAGGCCGCCGTCGACGAGCCGTTCGGTTCAAGTACCCGGCGCCGCCGGAGGCTGGTCGGCGGCCTGGGCGTCCGCCTGGTGGTCAGCGACGAGCGCTTCGGCCTGGTCGGCGGCGCTGGCTACTGCCTCGTCGAGACTCATTTCGGGGTCGGCCGCCTGGACTTCGGCCACCGTATCGTCGAGGTCGATTCCCTCGATCTCATTCACGACCCGTCGATTGATCAGGTATCGGGCGATCAGGTTCAGGACGGCGACGAACGGAATCCCGAACAGGGCGCCCCACAGGCCGGCGATCTGGCTTCCGACGAGCAGTGCGAGCAGGACGAGGATCGGGTGAAGACCTGCGCTCTCCTTCATCAGGCGGGGCTGGAGCACGTTGACCAGCAGGGTCTGGACCACCAACAGGGCCAGCACGACCGGCACGGCCACCTCGGGCCTGAAGGCGACGGCCACCAGCAGCGGCGGCAGAAGTGCGAGCGGCGGCCCGAAGAAGGGGACGAACATGGCCAGGCCGACGACAAGCGTGGTCAGGAACAGGTAGGGCAGGCCGAAGGCGAGCCCGACGACGATCGTCAGGACGACCTGGATCGTCACCAGGATCACCTGGGTACGCAGAAATCCGCCGAACGCTCGTCCGACCGACTGCTCGACGAGGCCCAGCTCGTTCGAGTAGCGGGATGGGATGACCCGGGCAAGGGCTCCCAGGATCACGTCGACGTCGACGACCGCGTACAGCGACAGGACGAGGATCACGAACAGGTTGCCGAGCACGCTCAGGGTCGTCCCGGCGATTGCCTGGACCTGCTCGTTCAGTGAGGCGCTGATCGTGGCGATCAGTTCGTGCTGGCCCTGGTCGAAGGTGGCGGCCAGGTCAATCGCGCTGCGGCTCAACCCGAGCGATTTCTGGGCCCCAACCAGGAGGCCATGGATCCGCACCGTCACCTCGTTGCTCCGGCCCAGGATATCGGCAGCGTCATGGGCGCCGACCTCGACGATGGCGAAGATGAGCAGCCCGACGAAGAGGACGACGCCGACGTAGACCAGGGCGATGGCCAGTCCGCGCCGGATACCCAGCCGGCGCCGGATTCCATCCGCGGCCTGGGCCACCAGGAACGACAGGAGCCAGGCCAGGAACATGACCAGCAGGATCGAGCTGAAGCCGCCCGCGATCGTCACGATCCGATCGACCGCGGTCAGCCCGAAGAACAGGCTGCCGAGGACGAGGAACGTCGTGATCAGGCGCGCGGAGACGCCCGGGATCCTGGGCAGCTGCTTGTCGAACATCGTGCCGAGCATACTCGGCGCCCTTGCTCCGTTCCCGGGGTATCCTCGGTCCGTTCCCCAGCACCGCCGCGGCGGTTGAGACACGAGGTTTGCCATGGCTCACCCTGAGGCGGCGTCCCCCGCTGAGCCGAGCGCAGCGGCAGCCGAATTCCCGATCCGGATCCAGCCCAACCTCAAGCCGATCCTGCTGATCTTCGGCGTGCACGATGATGGAAAGGCGCTGGTTCGCCTCGCGGATGGCCAGTTCACCGCTGTCTTCGGGCGGTTCACCGCCGGGACTGCTCTCGCCAATATCGAGCGTTGGGACATCACCGGGCCGTACTGGTCCTGGCGCGCTGTTGGCGTGCGCCGCTCAGTTGGCCAGCGCGACCTCACGTTCGGCGGCAGCGCCCACGGTGGGCTGCGGGTGCAATTCCGCCAGTCGGTCCGGGTCGCTCGTCTGAGCATCACCGAGCTGTACCTGACGGTCGATGACCTCGAGGGCCTCGGCGCAGCACTGACCGCCCGCGGCATCCCCGGCGAGGACCTGCGCTCGAAGGCCTGACCCGCCTGCGCGGCCACGAGGTCGCCGCTGCTATCGTCGGAAGCGTGCCGACGCCCATTCCCGATCGCTCGTATCGCGCGCTGCTGGCGGTGCCTTCGATCGCGCGGGTCCTCGTTGGCATGCAGGTCGCCCGGATTGGCCAGGCGATGGTCGGGGTGGCGCTCGTCCTGTTCACGTTGGGCGTCTACGACTCGGTCCCCCTGGCCGGCCTGGTCGGGGTCGCCGTGGCCCTGCCCGGGATCGTGTTCTCGCCGGTGGCCGGCGCCCTGCTCGACCGCCACGGTCGAATCCACCTGGTCATGCTCGACTACCTGCTGGCTGCGATGTCGCTCGTGCTGATTGCAGTCCTGTCGAGCGCCGGCCGGTTACCGGCCTGGTTGCTGCTTGCGATCGTGGCCGCCTCGTCCCTCACGGCGCCACTAGGAACCGCGGGACTCCGGAGCCTGTTTCCGGTGCTGGTGCCGCGGCCGCTCTGGGAACGGGCGAATGCCGCCGATTCGGTGGGCTACGTCCTTGCCTCGGTCGTTGGCCCACCGCTGGCGGGCGTGCTCATCCAGGTCTGGGGACCTGCGCCTGCTCTGGCCCTGATCGGGCTGACCTTCGTCGCGGCGGCGCTGGTCATGGTCGGGATCCCCGAGCCGGACCTGGCCCGGACATCCGCCGGTCGCCTGTGGCGCGATGCCTGGCAGGGACTGCTGTATACGTGGCGCAACCGGACCCTGCGTGGCCTGGGCGTCGCCTTCAGCACCCTGAACATCGTGTGGGGCGTCAATGCGATCGTCATTCCGCTGCTCGTGTTCCAGCGGCTTCACGGCGGGCCGGCCCTGGTTGGGGCGATCTTCGCCGCCCAGGGAGTGGGCGGTGTCATCTCCTCGATGCTCGCCGGCCGGATCGACACCCGTGGGCGTGAGCACCGGATGATGGTCTATCCAATGCTGGCCGGGGCCGGCCTCGTGTTCCTCCTCCTGCCGGATGCCGGATTGCTCCCGGTTCTCGTGGCGATGACTCTGTTCGGCGTGCTCAATGGCCCGGTCGACATCGCGATGTTCACGCTTCGCCAGCGCCGCACGGATCCGGCCTGGATGGGCCGCGCCTTCGCCGTCTCGATGTCGTTCAACTATCTCGGCTTCCCGATTGGCACCGGCCTGGCCGGGCTGGTCGCGAGCCACTCGCTCGAGGGCGCGATCGTGATCGAGATCGCCGCCTGCCTCGTTGCCTCGGCGGCCGCCCAGCTGTTGATCCCGCGCGACTGACTGGACGCCGAATCGGCGGGCGGAGGATACTCCGCCGGATGTTTGCGACCCTCGCGCTGGTGGTGGCCGCCGGACTGCTCGGGCCGCTCCTGGCGGCCGGCCGACGGCCGATCGTGCCGGTGGTCGTGGGCGAGATCGCCGCCGGCCTGGTCCTGGGTCAGAGCGGTTTCGGCCTGATTGATCCGGCAGTCGTGCCCCTGCCTTCCCTGTCGGCGATCGGCTTCGTGCTGCTCATGTTCGTGGCCGGCACCCACATCGACTTTGGCTCGCCTGCATTCCGGGCCGGTGCCCGACGGGGCACGGCCGCCCTCGCCCTGGTGGTGCTTGTCTCGATCCCTGCTGCCCTGGGGCTCGTCGCGCTGACCGGCCAGGGTGCGGCCGGCTGGATCGCCGTCCTGCTCGCGGGCAGTTCGGCGGCCGTGGCCTTTCCGATCTTCGCCGAGCAGGCCCTCGATCCGGAGTCGATTGCTGCGCTGATCGCGTGGATCGCCCTGGCCGACAGCATCACGGTGATTCTCCTGCCACTGGCGATCGGCTCGGGCGGCTCGACGGGCCAGGCGATCGCGGCCGACGCGGCGATTATTGCCCTGGGCGGCCTCCTGCTGTACGGCGGATCACGACTGCGGTCCTGGCGGCCGGCTCGCTGGATGCGCGCCTGGTCGAGGAGCCGGGGCTGGGCGCTCCAGCTTCGGGTCGCCCTGATCCTCGTGTTCGTCTTCGGCACGATCGCCGAGGCGTGGGGCGGCAGCCAGCTCGTGGCCGGCTTCGTGGCGGGCATCGTCCTCAGCCGGCTGCGCCACCCAACTCGTCTGGCGACCCAGTTGGGGGGCCTCGCCGACGGCTTCATGGTGCCTGTCTTCTTCGTCATCCTCGGGGCCAAGCTCGACTTGCATGCCCTGCTCGGCGATCCGGGTGCGATCGCATTCATGATCCTCGACGCGCTGATCGTGGTGGCGGTCCACCAGGTTGGCGGCCTGGCCATGCGGGATCGCCGGGTGCCGACCGCCCTGGCTGCCTCGGCCCAGCTCGGCCTGCCGGCAGCGGCGGCGACACTGGGCTTGCAGAGCGGTGTGCTGCCGCCGTCGCTCGCCGCTGCCCTCGTCGGGGCAGCCCTGCTCACGCTGATCCCGGCCACGATCGGCTCGCTCAGGCTTGCCGCCGACGAGGCACTGCCGCGACCTTCGTGATCCGCCTGGGCCAGACCACCGAACGAGGTGGCCGGTGATACCCTTCAGGCAGTCCTTGGAGCCGGTCCCGTGAGGCCGGTGTACCGGTCCCGTGAGGCCGGAAGGGAGGCTTGATCGACCGTGTCCGCGCAGGTCCGCGTGCTGGGACGCCCCGGCCCGGAGAACGTTTGATGGTCGGATCAGCCGTTGGCGCAAGGCCGCCCCTGCCGCTGTCAAGTTCGATCGTCGATCCGCGCATTGGTGACCTGGGCCCGGCCGTCCTCGCCCTGGCCGATGGCACGATCTTTCCCGGGATTGCCTTCGGGGCGAACCTGGCCGCGGGCGGCGACCTGGTCGTCAACACGAGCCAGACCGGCTATCAGGAGGTCTGCACCGACCCGTCCTACGCCGGGCAGGTGGTGGTGATGACCTACCCGCTCATCGGCAACCACGGCCGGCTGCGCTCCGACGACCAGTCCGAGCGTCCCTGGTTGCGTGCCCTGGTCGTGGCTAACGCAACGGCTGCCGTCCTCGAAGATGC
>JBBRIM010000169.1:0-6272 GCA_038221095.1 Candidatus Limnocylindrales bacterium | reverse complement strand
AATCCGGGCCCGGACGGCAGCGCTGACGGACCTGGTTTCGAGGCGAGCCCGAACCCGAGGATCAGGCCAAGGACGAGGCTGACGGCGACAACGGTGGGGATCAGTGGCGGAATCGGGACCAACCGCCCATGCGTGCGCGGCCGCAGGGGGGTTGTTCGGGGTCTGTCCGGTTCCTCGCTCGAGGTGCTCGTCACGTCTCGGCGGTCATCAAACGAGCAGCGCGGACGCGATCGAGGTCCACGCCGCGTCGTCGGGATCGCCGTGGCCCCGGGCGAGGATGGCGCCGTCGCGGGTCACCACGAGCGCTTGCACGTCATCACTGCCGGGGATCGCTGCCGAGCGCTGGAACGCGGCCACGTTCGTCTAGACCGAGATCGTTCGGGCGAGCACGTCGGGGTCACCGATACCAGCCGTCGGCCGCGGTCGAGACCGAGATGAATGCCGCGGTCCTGGTGTCACTCCTTGATCGAGCCGGTCAGAGCTCCACGAATGACCCAGCGCTGGGCTGCGATGAAGACAAGCGTGAGTGGTACCACCATCAGCAGCCCCATCAGGGCGCCCTCGGGGCGCTTGAGGAGCGTATCGGTGCCTGCGTTGTTCGGCGCCACCATCGGCGTGCCGACGACGAGCGCCTGGAGGCCGACGGCGAGCGTGTAGCTCTTGTCGTCGTTGAGCATCACGTAGGGGAGGAAGTAGTTGTTCCAGTTGGCCACGAAGCTGAGGAAGGTGAGGAGGCCGATCAGCGTGCCGGACAGCGGTAGGCAGATGCGCCGAAACAGCTGCCACTCGGAGGCGCCATCCACCCGCCCGGCGGCAAGGAGGTCCTTCGGGATGCTCGTGGCGTAGAACACGTAGGCCAGGTAGACGCCGAACGGAAACAAGGCCGACGGCAAGATGACCGACCACGGACTGCCGACGATCCCGACAACGTTCAGCTCGAGGAACAGCGGCAGGACCAGTGCCGAGGTCGGCACGATCAGCGCGATGAGCGTCAGCCAGAGGATGAGACGACGTCCGCGGAACTGTGTCGTGGCGAGCGCATACCCGGCGGGAACGGAGATCACGAGACCGATCACCATCGCAGCCGTCGTATACCACACCGAGTTCCACGCCCAGCCGAGGATCTGCCCGTCCTTGTATCCGACGAGATGATCCCAGGCGCGCAGGTAGTTCTCGAGTGCGCCGAACGCGAGCGGGGGCAGGTTGACGATCTCGTTGTTGAGCTTGCTCGGGGCGAGCACGAGCCACACCAGTGGGACCCCGAAGAAGAGCGCCAGCAGCAGGAGCGCGGCGACGCGGAGCGTGCCCCCGATAGAGGGCGGGCGACGAGGGATCAACACCCGTCGCCTGATCGACTCACTCATTGGGCCGGCACCTCAGCGTTCGGCGACATCTGGTCGGAAGAAGTTGGTCAGCCTGATGATCAGGATCGCGCCCACAAGCCCGATGCCGAGCATCAGCAACGAGATCGCCGCCGCACTGCCGAAATCGGCCAGCTCGAATGCATACGAGTAGCTCAGCTGGTTCAGCGACCAGTACTTGCCAACCGAAGCCCCTGGTGCTCGCGCCATCAGCTGAGGCTCGACGAAGATCTGGACGTTTGCGGCGAAGGTGAGGATCAGCATATAGATGACGTACGGCCGCACCAGCGGCAGCTTGATGGACCACCCCATCCGCACGGGGCCGCAGCCGTCCATGGTCGCGGCCTCCGTGATCTCCCGCGATATCCCGTTGAATCCGCCGTAGAAGATGGCCACCCAGCCGCCTGCACCGGCGAAGAAGAACATGATCGAGAAGACCCAGGGCAACCGATCGCCGCTGACGAGCCTGCCCATCGTCTCGAAGCCCAGTCCCTGGAGCACCGGGGCAAACGGGCTCACCCTCGGATCGAACATGAAGATCGATAGGAGGGCGAGGATCGGCCCGGCGACCGCGCCTGGGATGAAGTAGATGGTCCGCATGGTCGTCCCGACGCGATCCTGCCGCGCATGCACGAGCAGCGAGATGACGAGGATCCCGATAGCTCCCAGCGGCACGGAGATCAGCAGGAATTGCGTGACCCGCCACAGGGCTGGCAGAAACCGGGCGTCACCGTAGGCCTTGAAGTAGTTGTCGAGGCCTGCCCCGAAGAACTGCGGGGTCCCCGCCTTGAACGAGGCGAAGCTGATAACTACTGCGTACAACGCCGGACCCACGGCAAAGACGACCAGGAAGATCACGTGCGGGAGCACGAACAGGTGGGCCGGCTGGATCGCCCGCCGGATACGCCCGATCATCGGCAACCTCGTAAGCCGCCGGGCGACACAGGAGCTCCCGTGTCGCCCGGGCGCGATTCCACCCTGCTAGGGAGTTGTCACGACGTCATAGCCGGCGGTCTTGGCCGCCTGCACCAATCCGTCCTGGAAGGCTTGCAGGGACGACTCCACGGTCTTGCCCTCGTTGAGGGCTCCGATGACCGTTGTCGTGAAGATGCTCGCAGTGTCGTAGGTCACGATACCGAACTGGGGATCCTCGTAGGCAGCCGCCTGCACGTAGACGGGGCCGGGATCATTTGCGTAGAGGGGGTTGGAGGCAGCTTTCTTCACCCACTCCGAAGCGGCTGGTTTGAAGGCGGGATAGGTCGGAGCGACATCCACTTGGTAGGCGTTCGCCGTCGACATCCAGATGGCCAGGTCGGTCGCGAGCTTGGGGTTCTGGGTGTGCTTGGAGACAGCCCATGCCGCGCCACCCTGCCCGCCGAAGTACGGCTGCGAGTCCGCCTGCCACTTCGGCGGAACAGCGACTCCCAACTGGTGCGTGGCGGTCGTGTAGTAGGTGCTGTCGGACTTGCCGCCGAAGACGAACTCGCCGAACCAGCTCGGCGCAGTGAGCAGCAGCAATTTGTTGTCGGTCGCCGACTTGATGAAGGTCGGATCGAAGGTGCCGACCTTTGCCACCACCCCGAGTCCCATCATCTTGTCGAGCCACTGTGCGGCACGCACGCACTCGGGAGCGAGGACGTTGATGTAGACACGGTTCGCGCCCTTGAGCTGACCCGTCGCGCAGCGGGCCGTCCAGAAGTACATGTCCAGGCTCAGGGCATCGCCGAACGCGCCGAGCAGATAGCCCGGATGCTCCTTGGCGACGCGCTCACCGAGCGCCGCCAAGTCTTCCCACGTCGTGGGCACCTGGTAGCCAAAGGAGTCCATCAACGGTTTGTTGTAGTAGGTCACGCTCTGGGCGATGTCATTCGACAGGCAGATGAGCGTCCCGTCTGGCCGCTGGCACTCGGCAATCACGGAAGGCTCGTACTGCGCCAGCATGTCCTTGGAAACGTAGGGCGTCAGGTCAAGCGCCCAGTCGTTCTGCTTGGTGGCCGTCGTGGCGATCAGGTTGGCACCATTGAACACGACGTCCGGCCAGCCTTTGCCGACGTTGTTGGCGAGAGCGATCTTGGCAGGGATCTGGGTCAGATCGACCAGCTCAGCCGTCACAAGGCTGGCCTGGTCCGGGTGCGCGGCCTTCCAGGCCTTGAGAGCCGCCTCCCGGACCTGGTCGTACCAGATCGTGATCGGGGCCTTGTCGTTTCCGGTCATCTGCGTCGGGCCCGGCTGAGCCGACGCGCTCGCCGCTACCGACGGTGCTGCGGTGGCGGACCCCGCCGGGGCTGCCGAGGGCGCTGAGGTGCTTGACGAGCTGCACCCCGCAACGAGCACGACGGTTGCGAACACCGTCACTAGCCTGTTCATCTTCAACTCCGCTAACTCTGAACCTGGTTGGTCATCCTGCTGGTCAGGCCCCCTCGTGTCGCCAGACATCTGGCCCAAGCCGCTGCCCGGATGCGCCCCGAGTGGCGCCGTTCCTCACACTTCTGGGTCACCCCCTTCAGCGCAGACATGTTCAAGACTGCCGTCCATCCTCCGCACCCTCCGCATTGCGTCCTAGCCCCACGTCGGGGGAATGGCACCCCGATCCAGAGCATCGAGTGCCACCCGGAGGTGCCGCTCGCCGTCGGTTACGGAGAACGAAAGATGGCTCGGAAAGAAGCCCTCGAACCGGTGCTCGCCGAGATGGCGCAGCGAGTTGATCTGCGCGGCGAGGTCGCAGTCCCACGTGTTCTGCAGGATGATCTCGCCGCCGAACAGCAGGGCGTCGCCACTGAAGAGGTCCGAGCGGTTCGGGGCGTGCACCAGGAAGCTCAGGTGGCCCGCCGAGTGGCCCGGCGTCCCGACGACCTCCAACGCCAGGTCACCGATACGGATCATGTCGCCATCCCGGAGCTCACCGTCGACGGGAGTGGCCTCGAACCGATACTCGCGAGCGTAGCTGCCCTGCTCCTTGCCGATGTCGACGCCTGCACGCCGCTCGTCACCGGTTCGGAGGATGTCGGCGACCTCGGGCGAGGCGGCGAGCTCGAGCTTGAAGGCAGCCCTGAGCTTGGCCGACCCGCCGGCGTGGTCGGCGTGGGCGTGGCTGATGAACAGCTTCCGGATCCGGTCGGGGTTCACACCGGTTCCTTCGATGTAGCCCATGAGCGGGGGCAGGTCGATCCCGGCCCCCGCCTCGATCAACGCGGCCTCACTGCCGCCGTCGATCAGGAAGATGTGGGAATCTGACCGGTGGGTGAGGCTGAACCCATGCATGCCGCTTCCGACCAGATGGAGGTACTCGGTCAGCTGCATCGACAGGCCCCCGCCGCGATCGCAACCGTCCGCCGTTCGCTACAGCCAGACATCGGCGCCATTCCCCAACGTCGAACGAACGATGGCGTCGGCGACGCGGATCCCAGCGACGGCATCGTCGATCGACACGACGTCCGACGGCTTCCCCCGCCGAAGGCAGTCGCAGAAGTGGGCGATCTCCGCCCCGAACGCTCCCGTGCCATCCTCGGGCTCGAGAAGCCAATCGGGCGCATAGGTGTGGGCCGCCCGAACGGTCACGAGCGGCGTTGAGACGTCAATGACGGCGACACCCTTGGACCCATAGACCTCGATCCGGTCTGAGTTGGTCAGCAACGAGCCCTCGGGATGGACCTGGGCGACGGAGATCGACGCGATCGCGCCTGACGCCAGCTCCCCCTGGGCCCACGCAATATCGGCCTGGCCGTGGTCAATGGCCCGATGTTCCAGGGCACGCACGCGCACGAACCGGGAGCCGGTCAACCAGAGGATCTGGTCGATGTCATGGATCGCGGTAAGGAAGATTGGGTGGATGTGGGCGTAATGGCGGGCGATGGCGAGGGTCCGGTCGCGACGGGCCGAGATCGCCAGCACATCCCCGATCTCGCCTGCGGCGACGCGGTCCTTGAGGGCTCGGTATGGCGGCGTGAACCTGAGGACGTGCGCGGGAACGAGCAAAGAGCCGCTCGACCGCACGACCTCGGCGATCGCCAGGGCGTCGTCGAGCGTGCTGGCGATCGGCTTTTCGAGCAGGACCCCGACCCCATGCTCCAGGGCGTAGCGGGTCGGTTCGACGTGGTCGTGCTCGGCGGTGGTCACGCTGACACCATCAGGGCGGGCCTGGTCGATGAGCGTCTGCGCGTCCGGGTAGATGGCTTCGGCGCCGTAACGATCCGCCAGCTCCCGTGCCCGCTCGGGAGTCCGGCTTGCGATCCCGACGATCCGGGCACCCGCCGCACGATAGGATCGCAGATGGGTCTCGCCCATCCAGCCCGCACCGATGACGCCCACGCGAACCTCGTCGGTCACCTCGGCCCCACCCCTGCTACCTGGCCGGCCAGCAGCCGGCTCACGATCTGATGCATCAACGCGACCCCAACACCGATGGCACGCTCGTCGACGTCGAACCCCCCGTTGTGAAGCGGCGCGGAAGCGCCGTCGCCGGCGACTCCGAGCTTCAAATACAGCGCGGGCGCTCGTTCCGCGAGGAGGGCGAAGTCGTCGACCGTCAGCGGGGGCACGGTGAGGCGAAAGGTCCGATCAGGTCCGAGTACCTCTGCTGCGACTTCGTGGGCACAGCGCACGAGGTCCGGATCGTTGACGATCGGCGGCATCTCGTCTGACCAGGTGAGCCTCACCTCGAGATCCGAGGCGGCGGCAACCCCTGACGCGACACGCTCGATGGCCGTTCTCATCCTCTCGCGAACGTCGGGATCGATCGACCGGAGCGTGCCCGTGACCTCGGCATGCTCGGGGACGACGCTTTGCGAGGTACC
Source organism: Candidatus Limnocylindrales bacterium (assembly GCA_038221095.1). Taxonomy (GTDB): domain Bacteria; phylum Chloroflexota; class Limnocylindria; order Limnocylindrales; family CSP1-4; genus Palsa-1033. The sequence goes on along the minus strand of JBBRIM010000169.1, from coordinate 118 downwards.
GCCGTGCACGGTTCCGATGTTCATGCTCGCGAGCTCGCCTGGGTCGAGGCTGCGGGCGAACGTCTCATACAGCGACGCGATGAGGCGCGCGATGCCGAGGACCGCATCCCGGCCTGCG
>JBBRIM010000168.1:0-6294 GCA_038221095.1 Candidatus Limnocylindrales bacterium | reverse complement strand
AGCACGAGTACAGCAGCCGGCCGATCGCCGACTGACGCCTCGGACGCGCCGCTGCCTGACCCGCGTCCGGCCGAGCTACGGTCGGCGACCAGGCTGCCGTCGGCCAGGACCGGCATCAGAGCGACCGGCCCGGGCGGTAGCCGACCAGGCCCCTGGCCGAACCGTCGGGCGAGGCGCGCGGCCGCCTCCTCGTGGCGCATCAGCAGCGCATCAGTTGGGCAGGCCGCCGCCGGGCGTCCCGCTCGGGGTCTTGTTCTCATCGATGTCGGGGACGTCGAAGATGGCGCGAGATCGGCCGCCAGCGCGCCGGCCCGAGCCCTTCGACCCTGCCCGGGCATCCCGGTGTTCGGCCGAGTCGACCGCAACGCTCGTCTCCCCGGTTGAGAAGACGATCGCGCCGCTGTTCAGGTCGGCATCGGCCACGATCCGGTCACCTGGCTTGAAGTGGCCCCGGAGGAGCGCTCGCGCCAGCGGATTCTCGACCAGGCGCTGGATCGTCCGCTTGAGCGGCCGCGCCCCGTACGCCGGATCGTGCCCCTCCTGGGCGATCAGGGCCCGAGCGGCGGGGGTCAGGTCCAGGCCGAGATCCTGGCCGGCCAGGCGCCGCCCGAGGTCGGCCAGGAGCAGGTCAACGATCGAGCGCAACTCGGCGTCGGTGAGCGCATGGAAGACGATCACCTCGTCGATCCGGTTGAGGAACTCCGGCCGGAACTGGCGGTGGAGCGCCTCGTTCAGGCCGGCTTTCATCGCCTCGTAGTCGTGCTGGTCGTAACCGGCGGCTGCACCGATCACGTCGCTGCCGACGTTGCTGGTCATGATCACGACCGCGTTTCGGAAGTCGACCGTCCGGCCCTGGCCGTCGGTCAGGCGCCCATCGTCGAGCACCTGGAGCAGGATGTTGAACACGTCCGGGTGGGCCTTCTCGATCTCGTCGAGCAGGACGACCTGGTATGGACGGCGGCGGACCGCCTCGGTCAGCTGGCCACCCTCCTCGTAGCCGACGTAGCCCGGGGGCGCGCCGACCAGCCGGCTGACCGAGAACTTCTCCATGTACTCGCTCATGTCGATCCGGACCATGGCCGCGTCGTCGTCGAACAGGAAGCCGGCCAGGGCCCGGGCCAGCTCCGTCTTGCCGACCCCGGTCGGCCCGAGGAACAGGAACGAACCGATCGGCCGGCGTGGATCGCGCAACCCGGCCCGCGCCCGGCGAACTGCGTCGGCCACGGCCTCGATCGCCTCATCCTGGCCAACGACCCGCTCGTGGAGGCGCTCCTCCATGTGGACGAGCTTGGCACTCTCGCCCTCGAGCAGTTTCGTCACCGGAATCCCGGTCCACGACCCGACGATCTCGGCGATGTCGTCCGCGTCGACCTCCTCCTTGAGCAGGCGACCAGGACCCTCCAGCGCGCTGATCGCTGCTTCCTGCTGGCGGAGACGCTCCTGGAGTTCGACCAGCGTCCCGTACTTCAACTCGGCGGCCCGACCGTAGTCGGCCTCACGCTCGACCTGCTCGATCTTCGTCTGGAGTGCCTCCAGCTCGGACTTGGTGGTCCGGATCGCGCCGATCGCGTCCTTCTCGGCCGTCCAGCGCTGCTTCATCGCGCCGGCGCTCTCGCCGATCTCGCTGAGCTCACTCTCGAGTGCGGCCAGGCGCGCCTTCGACGCGTCGTCCTTCTCCTTGCGCAGGGCCTCGCGCTCGATTTCGAGCTGAACCCGGCGCCGTTCCAGCTCATCCAGCTCGACCGGCATCGAATCGATCTCCATCCGGAGCCGGCTGGCGGCCTCGTCGACGAGGTCGATCGCCTTGTCCGGCAGGAACCGGTCGGTGATGTAGCGGTTCGACATGGTGGCCGCCGCGACCAGCGCCGAATCGGTGATCCGGACCCCGTGGTGGACCTCGTAGCGTTCGCGCAGGCCACGCAGGATCGAGATCGTCTCCTCGACGCTGGGCTGGTCCACGACGACCGGCTGGAAGCGCCGCTCGAGGGCGGCGTCCTTCTCGATGTGCTTGCGGTACTCGTCGAGGGTGGTCGCACCGATCGTGTGCAGCTCACCCCGGGCGAGCATCGGCTTGAGCAGGTTGCTGGCGTCCATCGCGCCCTCGGCCGCCCCGGCCCCGACGACGGTATGGAGCTCGTCGATGAACAGGATCACCCGGCCTTCGGAATCCTTGATCTCCTTGAGGACCGCCTTGAGGCGCTCCTCGAACTCGCCCCGGAATTTGGCGCCGGCGATCAGCGCGCCCAGGTCGAGCGAGATCACGCGCTTGTCCCGGAGCGTCTCGGGCACATCGCCGCGGACAATCCGCTGGGCCAGACCCTCGACGATCGCCGTCTTGCCGACGCCCGGTTCGCCGATCAGGACCGGGTTGTTCTTGGTCCGCCGGCTGAGGACCTGGATGACCCGCCGGATCTCGTCGTCGCGGCCGATCACCGGGTCGAGCTTGCCCGCCCGGGCCTCGGTGGTCAGGTCGCGGCCATATTTCTCGAGCGCCTGGTAGGTGGCCTCCGGGTTGGCTGACGTCACCCGCTGGCCACCGCGCACGCTCTGGAGGGCTCCGAAGATCGCTTCCCGGCCGGCCCCCTGCCGGTCGAGCAGCGCCTGGGCCTCGCCACCGGCCTCGGCCACGCCGAGCAGGAGATGCTCGGTCGAGACGTACTCGTCGTTGAGGCGGCGGGCCTCTTCCTCGGCTCGCTCGATCACCCGCTTGGCCCGGGCATCGAGGGTCAGCTGGCCGCCCCGCACCCGGGCGCGCCGGCCGAGAATCCCGGCCAGCTCCGCGCGGAATCCGGGCAGGTCAACGCCCAACCGGCGAAGGGTCTCGGCCGGGACGCCGTCGTCCGGCTCGACCAGCGCGGCAAGGAGGTGCTCTGCGTCGAGGATCGGGCTCTCGAGCGTCTCGGCATTCTTCTGGGCGGCGACGATCGCCTCCTGGGCCTTCTGGGTGAATCGGTCAAGTTGCATCGTGGTTCTCGCTATGGGGTCGGTGCCCGCGGATCGGGCTGGTCAACGAGGTCGAGGAAATCGGCGGCGGCGGCGTTTGCCTTTGGGTCCAGGTTGGTCGGCAGGATGACCCGGACGGTGACGAGGAGGTCACCGTTCGGCTTCAGCCCTTCCTTGGGCTTGAGCCGGGGCATGCCCTGGCCTGCCAGCCGGAAGGTCCGCCCGCTCTGTGTCCCGGCGGGAATCTTGAGGAGCACTTTGCCCTTCAGTGTCCCGACCGGGACCTCGGCGCCGAGGAGGGCCTCGCGCAGGGAGATTGGCAGGTCGCGGCTCAGGTCGGCCCCGCTCCGGCTGAACGTGTGATGCGAGCGGACCCGGGTGACCAGGTCGAGATCGCCGCCGCTGGCGCCCTTGCCCCGGAGGCGGATTCGGCTGCCCGTTTCAACCCCGCGCGGGACCGCCACCTCGAGGCGCTTGCCATCGAGTTCGAGCAGGCGACTGGACCCGTGGAAGGCCTCCTCGAGGCCCAGGTCGACGGTGGCCTCACTGGTGACCTGGCCGCGCGCCGAGCTGGCTCGATCGGCCTGGCCCGGTGCAGATCCGCCATCGAGGTTCAGGCCGGCGAGGATGTCCTCGAAGCTGGCTCCGCCCACCGGCCGTGAACCGCGCCCGCCGCTGGCCGGCGAGCGTTCCCCTTCGGCCGCGCCACCGAAGAACGTCCGGAAGAAATCGCTGAAGCCGCCGGCGTCGCCGCCACTCCTGAATTCATAGCGAGTCCCGCCCGCCCCGGCGGAGCCGCCGAAGCCGGCAAACGGATCGCCGGCCTGGCCAGAACGACGGCCGCCGGCGCTCCCCGGTCGGCCCGCTCCGGCCTTCGAGAGCGCCTCCCAGTTGGCCCCGAGGCTGTCGTATTTCGCGCGCTTGTCCGGATCCGAGAGGACCTCGTTGGCCTCATTGACCTCCTTGAAACGCGCCTCGGCAGCCTTGTCCCCGGGCTTGATATCGGGGTGGTGCTGACGAGCGAGCTTGCGGAAGGCTCGCTTGATCTCCGCCGGGGTGGCTTCGCGCTTGACCCCGAGCGTCGCGTAGTAGTCGCGATAGTCCATTGATCAGGTCCTCCGGGCATGCCACCCGCCACCTGCTGCCGGCCGAGCCGTTGGCGTGCCGGCCGCCTCTTCAGCGGCCGGTCCGAGCCTGCCTTGCTGGACCACCCGATGCCGGGTTCGGCGTGGGCCGGCGAGGTGCCGCCCGCTGGACCGAGACCGGCGGCTGGTCCGTCGGAGGGAAGGTGGAGCGGACCGTCGGTCCGCTCCCCGGGGCGGTGTCGCGCTCGGGCAGCGGCGCCGGGCGTGGAGCCAGGGGCCGGGGGCGACGCCGCAGCGCGTGCTCGAGGACCTGGTTCATCTCGTCCACGGTGATGAGCTTGATCTGCTTGCGGATCTCCTCGGGGATGTCGCGCAGGTCACGCTCGTTCTTCTTGGGCAGGATCACGATTCCGGCCCCGGACAGGTGGGCAGCCAGGATCTTGCTCTTGAGCCCGCCGATCGGCAGGACCCGACCGCGGAGGGTGATCTCCCCGGTCATCGCCACGTCCTTGCGGACGGGGATCCCGGTCAGTGCGCTGACCATGGCCGTGGCCATCGTCACGCCCGCCGATGGGCCGTCCTTGGGGATGCCGCCGGCCGGGACGTGGATGTGGAGCGTGTTCTTCTCGAAGATCTCGCGCTCGATGCCCAGGCTGGCCGCGTTGGCCCGGATCCAGGACAGGGCGGCCCGGGCAGACTCGCGCATCACTTCACCGAGCTGTCCGGTGAGGATGAAGTCCTCCTTGCCCTCCATCTTGGTGACCTCGACGGCGACGATGTCGCCACCGGCCTCGGTCACGACCAGGCCCGTCGCGGCCCCCGTCTGATCTTCCGACTCGAGCTCGCCGTACTCCCAGCGCGGCGGTCCGAGGTACTCCTCGAGACGTTTCACATCGACGACCGTCCTGCGCTTGCGACCCTCGGCCACGCTTCGGGCAACCTTGCGCATCACGTTGGCGATCTCACGCTCGAGGTTCCGGACGCCGGCTTCCTTGGTGTAGGCCTGGACCAGGCGGACCATGGCCTCGGGCGTCAGTTCGACGAGCTTCGGGGTCAGGCCGTGGTTCTCGATCTGCTTGGGGACGAGGAAGCGCTTGCCGATCTCGATCTTTTCCTGCTGGGTATAGCCGGGCAGCTGGATGATCTCCATCCGGTCGCGCAGGGCGGCCGGGATCGGATCGGCCAGGTTGCCGGTTGCAATGAACAGGACCTTGCTGAGATCGAAGGGCACCTCCAGGTAGTTGTCCTGGAACGTGTTGTTCTGCTCCGGGTCGAGGACCTCGAGGAGCGCCGAACTGGGGTCACCCCGGAAATCCATCCCGATCTTGTCGATCTCGTCGAGCATGAAGACAGGGTTGTTCGTGCCGGCGGTCTTGATGTTCTGGATCACCCGGCCGGGCAGCGCCCCGATGTAGGTCCGGCGATGGCCCCGGATCTCGGCCTCATCGTGGATTCCACCCAGGCTCATCCGGACGAACTTGCGGCCCATCGCCCGGGCCACACTCTTGCCGAGCGAAGTCTTGCCCACGCCAGGAGGCCCGACCAGGGCGAGGATAGGCGAGCGGATCGTGTCCGCCAGCACTCGAACGGACAGGTATTCGAGGATCCGTTCCTTGACCTTGTCGAGGCCGTAGTGATCCTCATCAAGGATTCGGGCGGCTTCGCGGATGTCGAGCTGGTCGGCCGTCGAGGTCTTCCAGGGCAGCCCGATCAGCCAGTCGACGTAGGTGCGGATCACGCCGACCTCGGGCGAGGCGGACGGGATGCGGCTCATCCGATCGACTTCCTTGATCGCGCGGGCCTTGATCTCGTCGGGCATGCCGGCCGCTTCGACCTTGTCTCGCAGCTCGTTGATCTCGGCCTGCTGGGGATCGTCTTCGCCCAGCTCGCGCTGAATTGCCTTGAGCTGCTCGCGCAGGATGTATTCGCGCTGGGTCTTGTCCATCTCGGACTTGACTTCGGACTGGATCCGGCCCTTGAGCTCGAGGATCTCGACCTGCCGAGCCAGGAAGTTGCTGACGAGCTTCAGGCGCTCCATCACGTCGATCGTTTCGAGGAGTTCCTGGCGCTGCTCCGTGGTCATGTCCGGGCTGTAGGCGATCATGTCGGCCAGCAGGCCCGGCTCGGTGATGTTCCGGGCGGCGACGGCGGCCTCGGGCGGCACCGGCGCGCCGTTCGCGACGTACGCCTCGATCTGGGTCTGGACCGAGCGCATCAGGGCCTGGATCTCGACCCCGGCGGCGGTCGAATCCGAGAGGTCTTCGAC
>JBBRIM010000167.1:0-6315 GCA_038221095.1 Candidatus Limnocylindrales bacterium | reverse complement strand
GAGGTTGACCTTTGTCCGGATGAGGTCGGGGATCGCGAACGCCTCGTCGCGCGGGAGGAAGGCGACCCGAACCTCGAGCCCGCGGGACAGCTCCTCGTTGACGGCCGCCTCGATCGTCCCGACGAGCTCGCCCGACATCCGTTCGAACTCGAAGTCCATCCGTCCGCCGCCGGGCTCCATGCTCCCGCCCGTCACGAGCGCCCCGTAGTCGCGCCAGACGACCCCGCACAGGGCATGGAGCGCCGTGTGGGTCCGCATGAGCAGGTGCCGCCGCGGCCAGTCGAGGTCGACCTGCAGGTGATCGCCGGCCACCGGCGGCTCGGCAGCGCCTGGTTCGAGCTCATGGAGGATGTCGCCGTTCTCCCGGCGGGCCGCCCTGACCGTCCAGGTCCGGCCATCCAAGGCGCGTAGCAGGAGGCCGTGATCGGCTGGCTGGCCCCCTCCACCCGGGTAGAAGACCGTGCGGTCGAGGACGACGATGGCGCCCGCCCCGTCGCCCGACGGCAGACTCGACGCGACCACCGTCGCGTCGGTCCTAGCCGCGTAGCTATCCCGGTAGCAGATCGCGTCGGTCATCGAACCCCTGGTCTCGGAGCTACTTGGCCACCAGGCTGCCGGTCATGTTCGAATGGACGACGCAGGTGAACTTGTACGTGCCGGCGGCCAGCGCCGGAACGTTGTACGTGGTCTGGACCACACCGGTGACGATGGCCCCGGCGAAGACCTGGACGCCGCTCGAGTCGGTGATCACCACGTTGTGCATGATGCTGGCGTCCTTGTTGTCGAAGAGCAGGGTGAAGGCCTTACCAGCCGGGGCATCCACGGACGATTGCTCGAATGCCACGTTGAGTGCGCTGATCGTGACGTCCGCTGCCGCAGCGCTGGCCGCGGGTGAACCGCTGGCAACCGGCGATCCAGTGCCACCCGCGGAGGCGGCCGGCGTCGGCGTGGCGGCGGGCGGTGGGGCGAAGGTCCAGCCGGCCTGCGTCGACGAGGCACAGCCGGCCAGCGCCACGCAGGCCAGCAGTGTGGCCGCGGCGAGGGGGAGTCGGGCGAGACGCATGTTGGGGGACGTCGTCCTTTCGTTCGGCCGGTGCAGGTTCGGCCGGCTAAGGGCCTCGGCGTGCGCGGCGGAGGGTCGATTTGGTGGGTGCCACTGTACCGTCCGGCGCCCGAGCATGCCCGCGGGCCGGGCCGGGAGGCTCTCGCGGCGGCCCGGCCGGACGATGGTGCCAGGGCGCACTGACCCATTAGTACCGGTACTTTCGTCCGGCTATGCGGATGACTCCGTTGGCGGGAAACTCCGGCTCCGATCGCGACCGGCGCGCGAACGGTGCTCGTGTCCTCGCCGGCAAGCGGAGTTCATCCGGATGCTCGTTCGACTCAAGGCCCACGCCTGGCTGCTCGGGGTAACCCTGCTGCCCGTGGTGCTCGCGCTCGTCGTTCACCCGCTCGGCCGCCGCTGGGCCTGACTCGCTCGTCACCACGGACCGGTGCCCCGGTCCGTTCGACGCTTCCGGTCATGGGCCGGCGACTCCCTCCACCTCGCTGACCCATGGCCACCCGCAAGAGACCCGGACGCCCTCCGTCCGGGTCTCTTGCTGTCCGGCGCCGGCCCACCGCGCTCGATCGCCCGATCGGCTGATCGGCCGACCTCCCGTACCATGACGGCCATGACGCAGCCCGCGCCACCGCCCAATCGATCGCCCGAGGAACAGCTCCGGCAACTCCGGTTCCTCCATCGAGTGGCGCGCCTGGCGACGACCGCCCGGACATGGGACGAACTCCTGGAGACCATCGTCGATGAGACCCGCGATGCTCTCCACGCCGACGTCAGTTCGCTGTACCTGCTCGACCGCGACGGCAGCCACCTGACCCTGGCCGCAACGAACGGCCTGGACCGCTACCAGATCGGACGGGCCAGGGTGCCGGTGGGCGAAGGCGTGACGGGGCGGGTGGCGGCCAGTCAGCAGGCGATGATCGTGGTCAACGTGAAGGACGACCCTCGCTTCTTGTGGGTGCGCGGCCTGGACCAGCGTCGCTACGTTGCGTCGATGCTATCGGTCCCGTTGTCGTGGCACGACCAGATCGTGGGCGTGCTCAACGTCCAGACGGAGGTCCAGCGCGACTTCGACCCCGAGGATGCAGCCCAGCTGAGCGCGATCGCCGATCTGCTGGCCGGGGTCGTCCAGAAGGGGCGCGAGCAGCGCGAGGCCGAGGCCCAGGTCGTTGCCCTGCAGCGCCTCGATGAGGCCCGGACCGAGCTGATTGCCCTGGTCACCCACGAACTGCGCACGCCGCTGGCCGTGGTTCGCGCCTATGCCGACCTGCTTGCCGACGATCCGCCGCTCGATGGCCGGCCCAGCCGGGATCCTGCCCGACGGGCCCAACGCGAGGCCTGGTACCACGGCACGATCGACCAGGTCGATCGCCTGGACCGGCTGGTGGACTCCATCCTGGCCTCGATCCGGCCGAGTACGGAGACTCCGGTCGAGGTCGCCCCGCTCGATGTCGGGGCGCTCCTCGAGGAACTGGTCGTCGAACTGAAACCTCTCCTCCGTCAGCACCGGGTCGAACGCCACGTCGAGATTCGCCGCCACGCGCTGGCCGACCCACCCCGCCTCCGCCAGATCATCGAGCACCTGATCGAGAACGCGGTCAAGTACGCCCCACCCGACACCACGATCACCGTGGACGTGACCCTGGTCGAAGGTGTTGTCCGCCTGGGGGTCGGCGACGAGGGTCCGGGGATCCCGCCCGAGTGGCGCGAGCGGATCTTCGAGCCGTACGCCCGGCGGGACACGCACACCGCGCGAGGGTCCGGGATCGGCCTGTACGCGGCCCGCCGCCTGGCTGAGGCGATGGGTGCCCGGTTATGGTGTGAGCCTGCACCCGGCAGTGGTGCCCGTTTTGTCCTGGCTCTGCCCGCTGCCGTGGCCGTCTGAGGAACCCGATCCATGCCCAACGTTCGTCCCCTCCGGATCCTGGTCGTCGATGACGATCCAGCCATGGTCGGAGCGATCACGGCGCTCGTCGGCCAGGACGGCCACCAGGTGATCACCGCCTACGACGGGCTCACGGCCGTCCGGCGATTTCGCGAGGAGTCGCCCGATCTCGTCCTGCTCGACCTGGCGATGCCCGGCCCGGACGGGTTCAGCGTGGCGGGCCAGATACGGGCGGCCGGCAACGTGCCGATCCTGGTGGTCTCGGGCGAGAGTGGCGAGGGCGCCAAGGTCCGGGCACTCGAGATCGGTGCCGACGACTACCTGACCAAGCCGTTCGGCCGCCAGGAGTTGCTGGCCCGGATCGCAGCCGTCATGCGCCGAGTGGACGCAGCCGGCGGCCCGGGCGGTGCCGGCGCGGCCCTCCAGGCTGGTGAGCTGACGATCGAGCCAGGTCGCCATGAAGCCAGGGTCGGGGAGACGCTCCTGCCGCTGACGGCAACCGAGTACCGCCTGCTCGAAGCCCTCGTGCGAGCCGGTGGGGACGTAGTCCCCCATGCTCGCCTCGTGCGAGCGGGCTGGCCTTCCGAACCGAACCCCGACCTGCTCTGGCTGAAACCCCACTTGGCTCGGCTTCGGGCAAAGGTGGTTGCGGCGGGGGGTCCCGCTGTGGTCGCCGTCCGGTCGGTGGGCTATCGCGTCGAGGCCGGCCAGGTCCGACCCTAGACGCCGAGGGCCGAACCTCGGGTCGCGAACCGTGGGCGGGTAACTACCCGGCGGTCTGGCTCAGCATGGCGCGGCCGTGGGAGTCGTGAGCCAGGCCCACGCACTCGACCCGACAGCCCCGGGCATCTCGCCCGGACGCTCCCGGGAAGTGGCGCCACGACTCCTCGAAGGCGTCAACCTTGAGCCGGCAGCCGCAGGTGGCGCAGGTGATCGGGCCCGCGGCAGAGTCGGCTTGGCGGATCGGCCAGGCGGATCGGTTCGTCGGTTGGATCATCGGACACCTCCGCAGGAGCTGGGAAACCGTGGCGACATGGAGCGACACCGGTGTACACCATTGCTCGTCCGCCGTCTTGCCCGCGGCGTCCGCCGGGATGCGACTCGGTTGCGGTTTGGGCGCACGCCCGCGCCCGGGTCGGCCCGGGAGTAGCCGGGAGCCTCAGGCCGGGTCTGTCAGCCCGAGCCTGATCGCCACAGCGGCCGCTTCGACCCGGCCTGAGACGGCCAGCTTCGAGAGGATGTTGCCGACGTGGACGCCGACCGTCTTCTGGCTGATGAACAGGCGCTCGCCGATCTCGCGGTTGGTCCGACCCAGCGCGAGCTGGACCAGGACCTCGCGTTCACGGCGGCTCAGTCCGAAGGTATCACCGGGGGGCGGCTCGGCGGGTCCGACGAACGCCCGGGCCACGCCCATTCGATCGTCACCGCTCGACGCGGACGGTCCGGGCGTGGCCCACTCGGAACGGCCGGCGGAGACCTGCTCCCGGGATTGGCGTCCCGCCCCAACCGGCACAGCGACGAGTGACCGGGCCGGCGCTCGCACCCCGACCTCGATCGCAACGGCGCTCTCGGCCGCCTCAGGCAGCGCGATCAGGGCTCGGCCGGCGAGTTCCTCGAGTTCGCGCAGGAGTGGGCCCGCACCCAGTTCGCGCGCCAGCCGGACAGCCTCGAGGAGCGGCGCTTTGGCGGCAATCCGGCCGGCCCGGCCGTCGCCTGCACCGAGGGCGGACTCGGCCTGCCGCCAGCGGGCCCGGGCTACCTGGTACGGACGTTCGAGTGATTCCCAGGTGCGGGCCAGCGAATCCCATGCGACGGGTTCGTCGCGACCCTCGATTCGGGCGCGGTAGGCACGGGCCAGGGCCAGGTGAGCATCAGCCTCGCGGCGCGATCCGAAGGAGGCCGCCACGCCGGCGCCCTTGACCACCGCCTCTGCCTCGGCCAGGACCTCCGCACTCCGACTCCGGGCGGCAGCCACCGTCGCCAGCTCTCGACCCGCCCGGGCATCGGCGATCGACGCCGCGTCCACCTCCAGGACCACGGCCGCCATCCGGGCGACGAGCACCCAGTCCTCGGTTTCGCGGACGCGGCCCCAGCCCAGGCTTACCGCTCGCCGGGCGTCTTCGAGATCGCCACGCCAGAGTGCAAACGAGGCGGCGGACTGGTAGGTCGGAACCGACTCCTGGGCGTCCGGCACCGTCTCGAGTTCGAGCAGCAGCCGGCCGAGGACTCGCCCGGCGGCCTCCCCGGACCGCCCCTCGATCTCGAGGACGGCCAGGTTCGACAACGCGTTCACGAGGTTGACCCCAACCGGGCTCCACTCAAGCGCCGTGTCGACGAGCTCCCGCGAGGCCGCCCAATCGCCGAGGAGGAACAGCGAGTCGGCGCCGTTGCCGCGCAGGAAATTGCCGAAGACGGCCTCCTGGCCGGCCCGCCGGGCCGCCTCGATCCCGGCCCGGGCCACTTCGACTGCCTCGCGTTTGCGGCCGAGCAGGTCGAGCGCGGTTGTCAGGTTGGCCGTCGCCCGGAAGACGTCGTCGAACCGGCCAAGCTCGGCCGCAATCGTGCGAGCCTGGAGCAGGAGGGCCATTCCGCCTTCGGGATCTTCGCCCCATACCCGGCTGATCCCGAGCGTGCAGATCGCGTGACCCTCTTCGCCGAGGGCCTCCGGGCCAACCGCCCGGGCAGCGCCGATCGCCTCGCCGGCCAGCCGTTCGGCCTCACTGAAGGTACCTTCCAGCATGCGCACCTGGGCGAGGGCTGCCAGGACCAGGGCGCGCTCGCGGGACGGCCGGTCCGGGACCAGCTCCACGGCCCGGCGGTGGGCAAGGATCGAGCCATCCTGGTCGCCGGCGGTCCGCCGGTAGCGACCGAGCCGCTCGAACAGGAGACCCATCCGGAGGCGGTCGGCACGCTCGTCCAGCCGGGCGATCGCAGATTCGGCGTACGCCGCCGCGCGCGCCGGCCGGCCATCGGCGAAGGCTGCCTCGCCCGCCCGGGCAAGCAGGCTGGCCGGGGCAGCGGGGTCGGCCGGGCCGCCGGCTGGTTCGGCTCGGTCGTCGATCTCGAGGGCGAGTTCGAGATGGGCCAGGGCGTCCGCCAGCGAATCGATGTTCTCGGCCACGGTTGCAGCCTCGATGGCCGCGGCCCGGGCCGGTTGCAGCTCGTGGGCGGCCAGCCAGTGCCGGGCGCGCGATCCCGGTCGCTCGGCAAGCCCCTCGGCGAGGGCTGCGTGGTGGCGTCGGCGCTGGCCGGGCAGCAGGTCGGCTTCGATCGAGCGGGCGATGAGCTCATGGCGGATCCCGACGACCGCTTCCGCCGGCAGGGCGGCCACGCCCGCGTCATCGATCGGTCCCTCGCCGTCGAGCGCCTC
>JBBRIM010000166.1:0-6335 GCA_038221095.1 Candidatus Limnocylindrales bacterium | reverse complement strand
GGTGACCGTCTCACCCGGGCCCGGCAAGGTTCGCCCGCTGACCACGAGAGCCACGTTGACGCCACCCAGGACGATGACCCGGCCGCTCATCCGCCGCTCATCCGCCGCTCATCCGCCGCTCACCTGCCAATCGCTGGGGCGGTGGCTGACAACCGGTTCACGAACCGGTGATGAACTCACCGCCGTCGACCCCAATCGTCTCGCCGTTGATAAAGTCGGTCCCCTCACCGCTCAGGGCGAGGATGGCCTTGGCAACATCCTGCGGGGTCGTCATCCGGCCGGTTGGGTTCCGCCGGATGGCCGCCTCGATGATCATCTCGTGCTCGGGGATCTTCATCAGTGCCGGCGTCTTCGTGACGCCCGCCCGGATCGTGTTGACCGTGATCCCGTCACCCAGCCGGGCAAGTTCCATGGCCAGCTGGCGGACGTGTGATTCGAGGGCCGCCTTGGCCGACGAAACGACGCCGTAGCTCGGGACCACCCGGCTCGAGCCCTCCGAGGTCATCGCGTAGATCTTCGATCCGGCCTCGAGGAAGCCACCCCGGTAGAGGTCCTGGACCCAGTAGACGAGGCTGTTGGCCATTACGTCCTGGGTCATCTCCATCTTCTTGCGATCGACGGCGCCCTTGGGATCCTGGGCGATGTACGGCACAAGCGAACCGAAGGCGAGCGAGTGCATCACGACCCGGACGTACGGGTGGCGCCCCTCCGCCCGACTCCGTGTGAATGCCTCAGCCAGGCTGGCCAGGGCGGCCGCCCGTTTCTCGTCGTCGGCGGCATTCATGTTGATGAACAGGGCCTGGACGCCGGCCGCAACGATCGCCGTCTTGACCTCCTCGACGTGGGCCAGGGCCGCCCGGAAGTCGAGGTGAATCCCGCAGATGTTGTAGCCGTCGGCGGCCAGCGCCCGGGAGGTCGCCTCGCCCATTCCGCTCGAGGCTCCCAGGATCAGGGCCCAGCGCTCGCGGTTGTCGCTCATCAGTGGTTGTCTCCGCTGGAGGTGCGGCTCAGGGTTGACGCGGTTGCCGGCTCGCCGCTCGCCGAGTCTAGCCTGAGCCACCGCCCTCGACCGTGGCTCGACTGCAGGCCTGCATGGGTCGGACCGGTATGGGCCGGACAAGCCCGGCGGTGGGTCAGATCACGCCGTCCGAGCGCAGGCGTTCGATTGCCGCGGCGTCGTGGCCGAGCTCGACCAGGATCTCCGCCGAGTGCTCGCCGAGCAGCGGCGGAGGCGTCCGGACCGTGGCCGGAGTCAGTCCGAACTTGAACGGAACGCCCACCTGGCGAAGCGGACCGAGCAGCGGATGGTCCAGCTCAACGGTCATCTGGCGGGCCTGGGCCTGCTCGGATTCGAGGGCCTCGAGTACGCCCCGGATGGGACCGCAGGGAATCTCGGCCGCCTCGAGCAGCTCGAGCCAGGCGGCGGTGGACCGGCTCGCAAAGACGCCGACCAGGATCGTCCGAAGCGCAGCGCGGTTGGCTACCCGGTCGCCGTTCAGCGCGAAACGCGGATCGGCAGCCAGGTCAGGCCGCTCAACCGCCGGGCAGAAGCGCAGCCACTGGCGCTCGCTCCCGACCGCGACCGCGAGCTGGCCGTCGGCCGTGGCGAAGGTCTCGTACGGCACGATATTCGGATGAGCGTTGCCCCGCCGGGCGGGCGAGATCCCGGTCGCGAACGCGTTCTGGGCCTGGTTGACGAGGATGGCCAGGCTCGATTCGAGCAACGACAGGTCAATCCGCTGGCCCCGCTCGAAGGCCGGTGACTCGGGCCGGCCGCGTCCCTCGAGGGCGGCCAGGATCGCGACACAGCCAAGCAGCCCGGTGACGATGTCGCTGATCGCCACGCCGACCTTGGCCGGACCGCCGCCATCCGCATCGGCAAAGCCGGTGATCGACATCAGGCCTGCGACGGCCTGGATCACGAAGTCGTAGCCCGGCCGGTTGGCCTCAGGACCGGTCGTGCCATAGCCGCTGATCGCCAGGTGGACGAGGCGCCGATTGAGGGCATCGAGCGCGACGTCCGCGAAGCCCAGCCGCTCGAAACCGCCGACCCGGAAGTTCTCGACCAGGACATCAGCGTGACCGATCAGTTCCCGCAGGATCTCGGCCCCGGCCGCGGTCCGCAGGTCGAGCCGAATGCTGCGCTTGTTCCGGTTGATCGCGAGGTAGTACGCGGCCACCCCCGGGTCGTCCGGGCCGAGGAGCCCGGCGCCGACCCACGGCGGCCCCCACGCGCGAGTGCCATCGCCCTCGGGTGGTTCGACCTTGATCACCTCGGCCCCGAGGTCGGCCAGGAGCATCGTGCAGTACGGCCCGGCCAGTACGGTCGAGCAGTCGACCACGACGATCCCGGCGAGGGGGCCGGGCGGCTGCATGGTCAGGCCGGCGGCGCCGGCTCAGCCGACGCATTGGTCGAGCCACAGTTGGCGCACAGTCGCGCGAAACGAGTTCCGCACTCGCCGCAGAACTTGCGCCCCGGCTCATTGACCGCGCCGCAATTGGGACAGGGCAACTCAAACCTCACGATTGCCGACAGGTGCCCCGAAGGGTAATCCGACGCGTGGGCGACCGTCGAGGGGCCACGGATCCGATCTTCGTCTAGGATGCCGCGATGAGCAGCGAACACATCCTCACCCTGATGACCGTCCACGCCCACCCCGACGACGAGACGATCGGCACCGGCGGCACAATGGCCCGGGCCGTGGCCGAAGGCCGGCGGGTAGTGCTGGTGACCGGCACCCGGGGCGAGCTGGGCGAGATCGTCGTGCCCGAGATGGACACGCCGGCCAACCACCGCCGGCTCGGCGAGATCCGGGCCGGCGAGCTCGAGGCGGCGATGGGCGAGCTGGGCGTGACCGAGTGGGAGAATCTCGGCTACCGCGACTCCGGGATGATGGGCGACGCCGGCAACCGCGACCCGCGCAACTACTGGCAGGCGGACCTGGACGAGGCGATCGGGCGGCTCGTCTGGCTGGTTCGCCGGGACAGGCCCGACGTCATGACCACCTACAACGACTTCGGCGGCTACGGCCATCCCGACCACATCCGGACCCACCTCGTGGCGGTCGGGGCGTTCGCCCGGGCCGGTGACCCCGCGGCCTACCCGGAGCAGCTGGCCGATGGCCTCGAGCCGTGGGCGCCGGCCAAGTTGTACGAGCAGGCCTTCTCACGCGCCGCGCGCGATGCGATGAACGAGCAGATGCTCGCCCTCGGCCGGCGCAGCTTCTGGCTGCCACCCGAGGATGCCACCCAGGAGCAACTCGCCCAGCACGCGGAGTTCATGGCTCGGGCCACCGTGCCCGACGAATCGATCACGACCCGGATCGACGTGTCCGCGTTCATCGACCAGAAATGGGCGGCCATCCAGCGCCACGTGACCCAGATCAGTCTCGAATCGCCATTCATGCTGATGGGCATCGATGGCTGGCGGGACTTCTGGGCGATCGAGTCGTACGTCCTGCGCGAGTCGCGGGTCAGCGGGACGGTCTCCGAGACGGACCTCTTCGCCGGGCTGACCTGACCTGGGCTGACCTGATCCCTGGTGAGCTGACCGGTGAGCTCACCAGGGGAGCATTCGGCCCGAGTCGCTGTAGAACTTGGCCAGGACGACGCGTCCGTCGCGGGCCGGATCGAGCAGGTTCGGCTGGGCGCTGTCGAGGATGATCGTTGGCCGGAGGCGGACCTGGACGAGCGTGCTGCCGCTGAAGGTCAGCTCGAGCAGCAGGCCCTCGCTGGTCGGTTCGGACCAGGTCTGATCGAAGACGAAGTTGCCGAGCGCGTACCAGATCGGGTGGCCCTTGTAGATCTCGAGGGGCCCGACCAGGCGGCTGTAGTTGCCGATGATCAGGTCGGCCCCGGCGTCGATGACCGCATGGGCCAGGGCCTGCTCACGGCCCGACGGCTTGGCTGAGAACTCGGTCCCCCAATGGGGGTACACGATCACGAGCTGAGCACCGGCCTTGCGGGCGGACGCGACGTCCTGCCTGACCGCTGCTGACGTGAGCTGGGCGCTACCCGGCCGGGTCAGACCTGCTCCGTAGCTCCGCGCGATCGTGTCGTACGACAGGATCGCGACCTTCAGGCCATCGACGGTCAGGATCGCCGGCGCACGGGCCGCCGCTACGTTCTTGCCAGCACCGCTGTGCCGGATGCCGTACCGGTCGAGGTTGGCCAGGGTCTGGAGGAGGCCCACCGACCCCGCATCCCCGATGTGGTCGTTGCCGAGCGAAACGTAGTCGATGCCGGCGTCCTTCAACCCGGCGATCAGGTGCGGGTCGGCCGTGAAGAGCGTGCCGTGGGGGTGGTACCTGAAGAGGTTCGGGGCCGGATTCTCGAAGTTGGCCAGGGCCAGGTCGGCGCGCTGGAGCAGGTTTCGAACCGCCCCTGCGTTGCCGGTCGGAGCGGCCACCACCGTGGCCCAGCCGAACGACGTACAGCAGTGGCGGCTGGCGATCCGGGCCGTCCCACCGTTGAACGGGAAGTCGACACCGTGCTTCTGGGCCTTGATTGCCCTGGCCACCCCACGGTCGAGCAGGATGTCGCCACCGGCCACCATCGTCCAAACGACGGCCGGGTTGAACGCCGGGGCGGTCCCAAGCGTGGTCGGCAGCTGGGCGTTCAGGACCCAGGCGGCAGCGGACTTCAGCCGGTCGACCCCGAAGAGCGCCTGGGAACCCCAGGCCAGGGCACGAACGGACGGGGTCACGCGATCGGCACGCTGAAACGCCAGCCGGTCCGGATGGACGGCGAGGTCCCGGTCGAGGGCGGCGCTGCTGGCAGCGAGGATCAGCCGAGCCGGAACATCAGGGCGGTCAACGCCGATCGCAGCGAGGATCGGGCCGGCCTCGGCCGCGACCAGCTCGAGGCTGGTGAACCTGGCGTGGTGCCCGTTGAGGATCGAGCGGACGTCGACCAGGCCGACCGCTGAGAGAGTCGAGCGGAAGCCCACGACGGGCACGATCGGAACGCTGCCCTGCGGTCCGTCCGGGACGCCCGAGCCGGCGAGGCCGGAAGGACCGGCGCTCGACCCGTCGGAGGTGCCGGCGAGCGGGCCGGAGGTGGTTGGCGAGAGGCCGGCCGAATCGCCGGGGCTGGCGGGCGCCTTCGGAGAACCGAGCACGATGGCGATCCCGGCGAGGCTGACCAGCGCGAGCGCGAGGACCGCGATCCAGGCGACCGACGGGCTGCTCCAGCCGTCCCGGCGACCGCTGCCCACGTTCCTGGTACGAGACGCCGGCCGGATCGGCCGGGCATGATTCCTGCGTCGCGGCGGAATCGTCATCGCCCAGCATTCTGCCACGCGGGCTGCGCCGGGCCCGGTCAGGCTCGGGCCTGGGCCTTCGGTGGGCTCATGGAAAACGCCCCGTCCGGGCGGCGGACGGGGCGTCGGTGTATTCGAAGATGGCGGACCCGACCGGATTCGAACCGGCGATCTCCAGCGTGACAGGCTGGCATGTTGGGCCGCTACACCACGGGTCCGCGGCGAGCCGGAAGGATAGCAGGTGAGGCCCCGTTGCGGTACCCGCAGGTTCAGGGGTGGCTGCGGCGGGCCGTGCCCCGGGGGGCAGCTGCGGTGTTGCGGGCGCCGCTCCGGGCGTGTGTCCTCAGGGGTGCCGGCGCGACCGCAGATCTTGGCAAATACCAGCCCCAGTGGTAGTAGGCCGGAAACCGGACCGATCCGGCCGCCGCGGAAGACGCCGATCGAACTGTTTGAGCGTGGCCGATCCAGGAGGGACCCTGGAATCGTGGCCGATTCGGGCCGAGTTCCAGCCGAGTACCACCGGGGCTGGTAAACGCCAGGTTCTCGAGGCGGCGATGCTCCCCTCCGCCCGATGGTCTGGAACCTCTCGGCCCGGCGGCTCAGAAGTTCCGAAACATCGGCCGACGCATTGTCAGGGAAGAAGCTGCGGCCGTTTCCAGGATCGGCGGCTGGATCAGGCGCCGGGACAAGCGTGGTGCAGTGCCGATTCGGGCGGGTTCAGCCGAATCCGCGATCGAATCGTTCCGCAACAGCGTCAGCGCCAATGATCCGGCAAGAACCGGGGCGCCCGGCGCGCGAACTGACGACCTAGCGAGGGCCAGCCGACCTGCCGGGGCCGGGCTGGCCCGAAGGCAGCCCGACGAGCTGGCCCGAAGGCAGCCCGACGAGCTGGCCCGTGCCGCCGCGGCCGAGCGGAGGCGCCTCGCGGTAGACTCGCCCGATGCGCCTGATCGACCTTCGCTCCGACACGGTGACCCGGCCGACCGCCGCGATGCGTCGGGCGATGGCCGCGGCCGAGGTCGGTGATGACGTGTTCGGCGACGATCCGACCGTGATAGCCCTCGAGGAGCGGGCG
>JBBRIM010000165.1:0-6369 GCA_038221095.1 Candidatus Limnocylindrales bacterium | reverse complement strand
ACCAACACTGGGCCGGTCGTCACCCAGTACGAGGTCCGGCCCGAGAAGCACGTCAAGCTGTCCCGGATCGAGGGGCTCCAGGACGACCTGGCGATGGCGCTCGCCGCGCGCTCGATCCGAATCGAGGCGCCGATCCCCGGCAAGGACGTGGTCGGGATCGAGATCCCCAACGTGAAGAGCGAGGTCGTCGGCTTCCGATCGCTGATCGAGGATGCCGACATGCTTGCCGCAACGAGCCGGCTGACGTTCGCCCTTGGCCGGGACGTGTCGGGCCAGCCCTATGCCGTCGACCTGGCCAAGATGCCCCATCTGCTCGTCGCAGGGGCGACCGGCTCGGGCAAGAGCGTGTGCGTCAACGCGCTGATCACCAGCCTCCTGATGCATGCCCGGCCGGATGAAGTCCGGCTGATCCTGGTCGACCTGAAGCGAGTCGAGCTGGCGCCATACGACGGCCTGCCCCATCTCCTCCAGCACGTGATCGTCGAGCCACACGAGGCGAAGGCCGCCCTCAACTGGGCCGTCCACGAGATGGAGGACCGCTACAAGCGACTCGCGTCGCATACGGTCCGCAACATCACGGCCTACAACGAACTGCCCGGCCTCGAGGAGCGGATGCCCTTCGTGGTCCTGGTGATCGACGAGCTGGCCGACCTGATCATGCGCGAGGGTCGAAAGGTCGAGGATCCGATCGTCAAGATCGCCCAGAAGGCCCGCGCTGTGGGCATTCACCTTGTGCTGGCCACCCAGCGCCCCAGCGTGAATGTCGTGACCGGCCTGATCAAGGCGAACGTACCCAGCCGGATCGCCTTCGCGATGGCCTCCAACGTGGACAGCCGGACCGTGCTCGACCAGCCCGGCGCCGAGGACCTGATCGGCCGCGGCGACATGCTCTACCAGCCGGTGGACCTGCCTCGTCCGGTCCGGCTCCAGGGGGTCTTCGTGAGCGACAAGGAAGTCGCCGCGGTGACCGAGCACTGGCGGGCCCAGGCGCCCGGACCCTTCTACGACGAATCACTTTTCGCCTTCGTCGATGGCGACGAGAACGGCTCCGGCCAGTTCGGCTGGCTGGCCCGGCTGGTCGACGACGACATGGTCGTGCGCGCTGCCGAACTCGTCACCACGAGCCAGCGGGCCAGTACCTCGTCGCTCCAGACCAGGCTCAAGGTGGGCTTCAGCCGGGCAAGCCGATTGATGGACGAGCTCGAACGCTACGGCATCATCGGGCCCCAGGACCCACGCAACCCGGCCAGTCCCCGGATCGTCTACGGCTCGGACAACTGGCTGACCAGCCTCGAAGCGGTCGACGACCCCGGCGACTGACGGTTCCGCGGGCGGCCCTGCCACTGGGCCGGTTCAGGACCTCGGCCCGGTTCCGCCAAATGCCGCCGTGGGCGGCCGTATGGTCGGTCGCGGACCCTCGGTCGCCAGGTTTGGTCAAATGTCGCTCGCAGACGCAGCTATTGCAGAGTCGACCCGGTTGGCAGCGGCCCAATAGGCCGGGTGCGCCGCACTCCGAGCAGGATGGCTGCACGGATGCTGCTGTTGGGCGGTGATGGATCTCCGGGTCGCCTCGAGGTCGGCCGTAGTGCGTCTCCCGGCGGCATTTGAGCAAATCCCTTCCCGGGCCGCGGCAATCGGCCGGGCTGGGCGGGCTTCGGCCGCGGCGCCACCCCCGGTGCGCCTCGGGGCACGCCTGGTAGGGAAGAGTGCTGATCGGGAGGATCGACACGACGGGGTATCCTGTTAGGCCAGCCCTGCAACGAGACAGCCGAAGCCCGATGACCACCGGAGACCAGGCGCGCCGTCGCGCGGCGGAGGTGCGCTCCGCTGCCGCCTCCCGCGGGGTGCCCTCGAGCGGCCCGGCCGCGGCGCTGCCCGAACGCCTCCTGGCGGCGCGCGAGCGCAAGGGCGTCGACCTGTTCCGGGCCGAACGCGACACGAAGATCCGGGCGCGCTACCTGGGGGCCTTGGAACGGGGCGATTATCGCGAGCTGCCCGGTGCCGTCTACACCAAGGGCTTCCTGCGCAACTACGCCCTGTACCTTGGTCTCGATCCGGACGAGATCCTGCTCCAGTGGCGGCGCGAGCGTGGCGACGGCCCGTCGGCCGATCCGGTCCTGGTCGTTCCACGCACGGTGGCCGCTCCACGCCAGGGCGTGACCCTCTCGGCCCGCCTGTTCGGCGGCATCCTCCTCGCCATCGTCGTCGTTGTCGTCGTCGGCTACGTGGCCAACCAGGTCCTGCGCTTCCACAACCCACCGACCATCAGCGTGACCGACCCGGCCACGGCCGTCGTCACCGTCGATGAGTCGGCCACCACGTATACCGTGCGGGGCACCTCCACGCCGGGTGCCACGATCTCGATCACGATCCCCGGCCGCGACCAGCCGATCCAGGTGACCGCCGGGGCCGATGGCGCGTGGAGCGTGGACGTTGAATTGCGCCGCGGCCGCAACCAGTTCAGCGTGAACGTGACTGATCCCGACACGGGCAAGCATGCCGACACGCCCTACGCCCTCGTGATCAACGTCCCGATTTCGGCGATTGTTGCTCCCGGCCTGACCCTCGATCAGCCGGCCGAGGGCGCCACGTTCCAGAACGGCGCCATCCTCGTCCAGGGCTCGGCCACCAACGCGACCAAGGTGACGGTCAGCGCCGCCTTCAGTGGCGTGATCACGGCGCCGGCCGGGACAAAGCCGCCGGCCTCGCCCGCGCCGCCGCCCAGCCAGACCGCGACGGTTGCCGACGACGGCACGTTCAGCGTGCCTTTCAACCTGACCGCCGGGAAATGGACCCTGACCGTCTCGGCGGCGGGCGCTGCCGGCAAGACCACGGCGCTCACCCGGGCCGTCACCGTGAACTACCAGGGGGTCAACCTGGTCGTCTCGGTCAAGGGCGGGTCGGCCTGGATCAAGGTCTGGGAAGACGGCGTCGTCGACCAGACGATCGGGGCCGGGGGCAAGACCTACACCGATGGCAAGACCCTGACCTTCACGGCAACCAAGATGATCGAGGTCCGGACCGGTAAGTCGAGCGTGACGTTCTTCACCCTGAACGGGCAGTCGCTCGGCTCGCTCGGAGCGGCCCCCAATCCCGAGACCTGGCTATTCGACCCGCCGGCCCCACCCAAGCTGACCACGCATCGGTGACCGCGGGCGAGCTCGACCTGCGCGCCCTCGCCGAGCGCCTCCAGGCGATCTGCCTGGCGGCCAACTTGAGCGTCGCAACGGCCGAGTCCTGTACCGGCGGCCTGGTCGCCCATGAGCTGACCGAAGTTCCCGGGTCGAGCGAATATCTGCTGGGCGGCATCGTTGCGTACGCCGACAGCACGAAGCGAGCGGCCCTGGGCGTGCCCGCCGAGTTGATCGAGCGCCACGGTGCGGTGAGCCCCCACGTTGCCCGCGCGATGGCCGAGGGTGCCCGCCGGGTCCTCGGGGCCGACCTGGCCGTGGCGGTCACCGGGATCGCCGGACCCGGCGGTGGCACGCCGGCGAAACCGGTTGGGCTGACCTACGTCGCGATTGACGGGCCCGGCGGTGGCGAGGTCCGCCGGTTCAGCTGGTCCGGCGACCGTTCCGCCAACAAGCGATCCAGCGCGGCCGCCGCAATCGAGCTGCTGATCGGCGGCGCAGAGTCGCTCGGCCGATGACCCGCAGCGTCGAGGAGATCGGGCGAGGGCTCGAACCCACCCGGCCGGCCCGCCCGATCGCGCCCGGTGAGCGGATTCACGTGATCGGCGCTGCCGGAAGCGCCGCGTCCGCCTCACTCCTGCTGGGCCAGGCCGCCGGGGCGCTGGTGACGGGTTGCGATGCGGGCGAACCGTCCGACTACAGCCGGGCTGTCGAGGCGGCCGGCATCCCGATCACCTGGCAGCACTTGGCCGGCCACATCGTCGACGAGCACGGTAGCCCGGTGGTCGACCGGATTGCCGTCAGCAAGGCCCTCACCTCGGTCAATCCCGACCAGCCCGAGCTGCTCGCGGCGCACCGCGCCGCCATCCCCGCGACGAGTTGCCAGCAATTGATCGCCGATGCGGCCCTGACCCTCGGCGGGACGCTCCTGGCGGTGGCCGGGACCCACGGCAAGTCGACCACCACCGGCTGGCTCGTTCATCTCCTGGCCGAGGCCGGCCGCGATCCTTCGGCCTTCGTCGGAGCGCTCCTGCCGGCGGCCCTGGTCGGCGGCGATCAACCCTCGGTCGTCCGGCTGGGCCATGGTGACGGCCACCCGTTCGTGGTCGAGGCCGACGAGTACGCCGGCAACTTCGACCCGTACCGGCCGACGATCGGGGTCCTCCTCAACGCCGACTGGGATCATCCCGATGTGTTTCCCGACCGAGCCGCCGTGATCGCCACGTTCGAGGCCTGGATTCGGCGCTTCGGCCCCAACCCGACCCTCGTCGCCAACGCCGGCGACCCGGGTGTCGCCTCGATGTTGCCGAACCTCGTCGATTGGCCCGGCCGGATCCTGGCGACCGCGGTGGCTCCGCCCGGTGAGGACGGCAACGCCCTGGCCGTCCGGTTGGGCGCGACGATCGGGTCCGGGCGCGGGCCCGCCAGCGCGTTGACCGCCGACTACGACGACCGGCGGGCGGCCGCCGACGGCACGGTTCGGCTGGTCCTCCATGGCCTGCCGGGCGAGCCGGACGGCGCGGCCGTCGAGATCGCCCTCATCGGCCGCCACAACGCCGACGATGCCCTCGGCGCGGCGGGGGCGGCGCTGGCCTACGGCGTGGCACCGGCCGACGTGCTGGGCGGCCTGGCCTCGTTCCGGGGCGTCGGCCGGCGCTTCGAGCTGATCGGCGACGTCGGCGGGGTCGTGGTCATCGACGATTATGGCCATCACCCAACGGCGATCGCGGCCACCCTCGCCGCGGTCGGGTTGCGCTACCCGGGCCGGCGGCGCTGGGCGGTCTACGAGCCGCTCACGTTCCACCGGACCGCCGCCCTGCTCGAGTCGTTCGCCGAAATCCTGGCCACGGCGGACCGGGTGGCCATCGCCGATATCTACGCCGTGCGCGATCCGGATCGGACGATCGTGTCAGCGGCCGACCTCGCCCGGGCCGTCGAGCGGCGGGGTACCCAGGCGATTGCGCCCGGCTCGGTCGAGGCGACGGCCGATGCGCTGTTACCGCTGGTCGAGCCGGGCGACGTTGTCCTGATCATGGGCGGCGGCCGATCATCGGTGATTGCCGAGCGGCTCGTCGCCGGACTCCGGGCCCGGATTGACGCCGGACCGCGGACGGGGAGCGGGACCGGGGTCGCCCGGACCGGCTGAGGTTCAGTCGCCGGCGATCGCTGCCGCGACCGTGACGCCACCTGCGGCCGCGACCTGCTCGAGCGCGACGAGCTCCTCGTCACTCAACCGGCGCGCCGTCAGCTCATGGCCCTCCGAGGTGAGGCAGTGGCCGGACTCGAGCTCGTACTGCCAGCCGTGGAGTGAGCAGGTCATGACGCCCGCCTCGGTCGTGGCGAAGCGGGTCAGATCGGCCTTCATGTGCGGGCAGCGCCGCTGGATCTCCCAGCCGTCGAGCACGAACGAACCCTCGGACTTCGCCTGCTCTGCGTAGTAGCCCTCGGCGTACTGGAGCCGTTCCAGGTCGAGGCACTTGAACCAGGTGTAGACGAACTCGTTGTACGGCCCCTTTCGGGCGGCCCGGAAGCGCAGCGACAGGAAGAGGGAGTTGACCCAGTCGACCTCGTGGTCGCGAACCAGGGTCTCGACCAGCGGCCGATCGATCCGGAAGACGTAGCGGGGGATCTCGACGCCGTCCCACGGCCGGACCAGTTGATCGACGAAGTCGAGGATGAGCCCGGGCGGCTGGCCCTCCGGAATTGCGGCCAGGCCCTGGGGCCCGCGCAGGTCGAGCAGTACCGGCGCCCCGATGCCCACGCAGATCTGCTCGCCAAAGCCCATCAGCGGCTCGAACCACGCCTTGACTTCGGCCAGCAGGTCGAGCGGCGCCGGCATGGGTTCCGTGGTGAGCTCGGCCGTGGTGCCGGCGTCGGTCCAGCGGGCGTGCTCGGTCACGAGCAGCGGCCGGACCCGGGCCTGATACCCGCGCAGGTAGGCCTCGCGCTCGTCGAAGATCCGCCGAATCTCGGGTTCCGCCAGCGGGTGGCTGACCTCGAACGAACCCTTGCCCAGCTCGCCCACCGATCCCGGCAGCATCAGCCGGCCGCCCTTGATCCCGGCCGCCGCGAGGTGGTCGAGGAAAACTTCCTGGTCGGGGAAGATGTTGGTCGGGTGGCGCTGCAGGTCGTTGAACCCGAACAGGTCGTCATCGAGGAAGCACGGCGGTCCGGCGCTGGGCACGACGAAGGCCGGCCCGAGGATCTCGATGTAGCGCTGCGCCCGGGCCA
The DNA here is from genome assembly GCA_038221095.1 of Candidatus Limnocylindrales bacterium. GTDB lineage: Bacteria > Chloroflexota > Limnocylindria > Limnocylindrales > CSP1-4 > Palsa-1033. The sequence continues at coordinate 7 of JBBRIM010000165.1, read as the reverse complement.
GTTGGAC
>JBBRIM010000164.1:0-6371 GCA_038221095.1 Candidatus Limnocylindrales bacterium | reverse complement strand
GGTAAGGCTCCTGACTTCGCGTGGCCAGAGTATTCCAGCCTGGCGCCCAGGTCGTCCAGCACCAGCGGGCCGGCACGGTGTTCTGATTGCTCAGCCATTCGGCGCTGCCGCGGGCAGCTGCCAGCGTCCGTCGCGATAGGCGTACCAGACTGCGTCCCGCCCGCTCAACTCGCTGACGTGAACGCGCGCCTGCGGGTATTGCATACGCAGCCGGTCTTCAAGCGTAGCGATGTCGGGGACAGGGCTCAAGCAAATCTCGACGAACCGCGCGAAATCACGGTCCGCCGATGGCATGGCCACCACCCGGCTCGGGCTGCGAAGTCGATACGCATCCTGCATCGTTTCAGCCTAGGCGGCCCATCTCGCGTTGCGGGTAAATGACGAGGCGATCACGTCCCATCGGCATAACAACGAGGGCCGCCCGGGCCGATAGGAAACCTTCCGGTCCGAATACCAGCGCCTGAGCAACGATCGCCCGGGCTGCCCCACAGGAGGGTGCTAGCCGAGCGCCTCAGGCACTCGCCTCGATGTCGATGTAGTGCTGGATATCGAGCTCAACCAGCGCATGCTCGAGGCCTCGAAGTAGATCGGCCGGGCGAGGAGGCCGGAGCCGCCTGCCCACGCCTACAGGGCATCCATCGACTCCCGGCGAGTCATGAAGATGAACCGGTAGCCCTGAGCGTCCGCCTGGCTCCCGACGTGAACGTCGAGGATGCCCTCCACCTGGCGTGCCGCGGCAACCTTGCGCAGGATGCGCGATTTGAACTCAGGCACCGACTCGGCTTCGACCAGCGTGGGCATGATCCGAATCACCATGGCAACGCGATACGATCGGGCTGCCCCGAACTGAATGCCGATCAAAAGCTGTAATGCATTTACAAGCCGGCCAACGATCGGGCCGATCCTAGTCCGGTGGGCCCCTCAGGCGGAGTTGTGGACCGCGGAGGATGGGAACAGGTCAGCCACGATGGCTGCAACCGAACGATCATCGCCAGCCTCGCCAGGTGCCCACAGGACCGAGGCATGGATGCCGGCCACCGGGCAGTGGGTCTGGGCGCGATAGTTCACCCGCACGATCCCGCCGTCAGGACGAAGGAGGTCGAACACGCCGTCCCCACGGCCGTCCGCCAGGAAGTCCGACCAGGCGCCCCCGATGTCTGCCCGCAGGTGGGGCGGGGTGAGATCACCGAGCGTTCGCGCCAGGACCAGTTCCGCAGGCACGCCGAGGAGCCCTTCGACGGCGGCGGACGCATCGACATAGCGGCCGCTGTCGTCGGCCAGCAGGACGGTTCGGGGCCGTTTCGGCGAAATCCGAAGGTCGCTCCGACAAAACCGGCAACGGAACCCTGGCCGTCCCCGCCAAGGCCGCGCAGGCGCGCCACGAGCGACGTCTCCTGGCCAACCGGGACTCGACCTCGGAGCAATCGGATGATGATCGGAGGATCCTCCAGGCGCCGGCTGCGCAGCCGGAGGCCGATTATCGACAAGCCGGATGAGGTTGACCAGCGGGCGATCATTGCGGCGTCAAGTGCAAGGTGCTTGCAGTGTCCGGGCGACTCCAAAGGGCGCACCTGACGCGTGCCCAGAGCCATCCTTGATGGCGCCGGCGTGCCTGCGTCGGTTCCCGACATGCACGATCTGGAGGCGCCTGATGAGCCCAAAACGAGATGCGTCCAACAGCCGCGCCAAGCGGGTCTCGCCCGACCCGCGGCTCGGCGCGCGCGGGCCCGAGGTGCAGGCGTTCGGTACCCTGCGCCTCCTGCCGATCGCGCTATCGGCCCAGGCACGGGGCGCGAGCTGCCAGTTGCTGAACGCGATCCTGGCCGACTCGATGATCCTGTACGCCCTGTACAAGAAGCACCACTGGCTGGTGGCCGGCCCCACGTTCTATCAACTCCACCTGTTGTTCGACAAGCATGCGGCCGAGCAGCTTGAGTTGATCGACCTGATCGCCGAGCGAGTCCAGAGCCTTGGCGGAATCGCCGTGGGAGATCCGCGCCACGCTGCCGAGCTGACCACGATTGACCGCCCGGTCAACGGCGCCGAAGAGGTGCCGGTGATGATCGATCGCCTGCTGGAGGCTCACGAGACGATCATCGAGAAGGTCCGGGGGGCGATCGAATCCACGGAAGAAAGCAAGGACTGGGGAACCAACGATCTACTGATGGGCGACGTCCTGCGTCGACATGAGCTTCAGGTCTGGTTCGTCGCCGAACACGTGGTGGATGCGCCCCTGGTTCGACCCTGACCACGGAACGCGCGCGAACCCCGGCCAGGAGGCAGCCCTGACCCCGGGTTCACCCTTGGGTCCCGCGCATTACTTCAGTTGCGGTCAGCCAGGCGAGCGTGGAGTCGGCGCCCTCGTCCACGATCACCGCCCGGGCGACATCGTCCGCGCAGGAGCCCTGGCCAAGCTTCGGGCTCGATGCCCGGGCACGTTGCTAGATCCCAAGAGGACCGACCAACTCGTCCAGGTGCCTTGCGTGTCCACGCGATCCGCTGCGAGGAGGCTGCCCCGCTGAACGGACGCAACACGTGTGATGCAAATGAAATCACCCGGCCGGGCAGAGCTGGTCCAGCCGCAATCAGGACCAGCCTACCTTGACCTTAGCGTTCCGCCGCAAGGCGGCATCCGATTGGAAGGAGAGCCTCAATGGATGTCAAGGACACCCTTCGGGATGCCAAGACCAACACCAAGGAAGCCATCCGCGAGAGCGACGGTCACCAGCTGAGCGATGACATCGCGAATGCGGGTGATCGGGTGCGGGATGGTCTGGGCAAGTTCGGCGACAAGGCCCGCGACGAGGTTGACCGGGTCCACGGCAAGGCCCACGCAGAGGCGGAGCGGACCGAACGGAACTCCGATCGCCCCTGATCCCAGGTTTCAGCGGCAGCGGATCGCCGGACGGCGGCCGCTGCCGCATGTTGTTGTCCGCGGTTGTCGTCCGAGGGCGCATGATGTCGAACCCCTCGGGCAGTGACCCCGACCAGAGAGCGAGCCTTGAACCCAGGAGGAACCGTGACGTCTCAGCCGCTCGTGCTCGTGGCCGATGACGAGCCACGCATCACCAAGCTCGTTGCCCTGACGCTCCATGACGAAGGCTTTCGAGTGGTGACCGCGTCGGGTGGCGAAGAAGCCCTCCGCAAGGCGGAGGAAATGCGCCCTGACATTGTCCTCCTGGACATCGTGATGCCGGATCTGGATGGCATAGAGGTCATGAAGCAACTGCGAGAGTGGCGGCCGGTGCCGGTGATCCTGCTCACCGCAAAGGGTGCCACGTCGGATAAGGCCAGGGGCCTCGACCTCGGGGCCGACGACTACATTGCCAAGCCCTTCCATCCCGACGAGCTGGCGGCTCGCGTCCGGGCCGTACTGCGTCGTGCCTCAGGCATTGCGCCCGGCTCGGGCATCGTCCACGTCGGGTCGGTCGACGTGGACTTGGAACGGCGCCTGGTCACCCGCGATGGCGAGCTCGTCTCGCTCAGCCGGACCGAGTGGCTCCTTCTCCAGCACCTCGCCGTCAACGCCGGCAAGGTCGTATTGCACACCGAGCTGCTGACCAAGGTGTGGGGACCTGAGTACCGCGATGACCTCCAATACCTGCGGGTCTGGATCAGCAGGGTCCGGCGCAAGCTGGGCGCGGCGCCCGGTGAGCCGGGCCCGATCACGACCTTCCAGGGCATCGGCTACGTCCTCAACGCCGATCCCGGCGAGTCCAGCCTCAGCGGCACGCCCGTAGCCGCGGTGGACTGATGGTCAGGGCCATCCTGGTCGAGGCGGGAGTCCTGGCGGCCGCCCAACGACGACGTGATCCTGCACCTGCCCGGCGACAATGATCCCGCGCCGGTCGCAGTGCCGACCAAGCTGGTCCAGGTTGCCGCGATCCACTGGCCGGGGATCAATCCCGAACCGCGTTCGGATGATCTCCGCCAGGGCGGCGACCGGGTGGACCATCGGGCGGCCGCACGCCTGGCCGAGATCAACGCGCGATCCGGGCCGACCTAGCTGATCGCCACTGACGACAGCGGGGCGACGTCCAGGGGGTGTGCCGGCCTCCAGATCGTGTACATCCGACCGGCCCGGGACGAGCATGACCAACCCCGACCTGATCGCCGGGCCCACAGCCTGCTGGATGCGGCTCGCTGGATCGAGACCCGGGATGGCTTCGCCTGAATTCGCTAGCCGGGTGTCAGCCGGCGAGTTTTGGCCCTGGCTCGGTGGAGCCTGACCCGCTCGCCACTAGCGTGGACGCGGCCGGCAAGCTGGCCGCGTCCTGGGCGACCGGGACCTCGCGATCCTGAAGGCGCTCGAGCACGGCCTCAACGGCCGCCACAATGGGGACGGCGATCATTGCACCGAGCAGGCCGCCCAGTGCACCCCCGATGAGCAGGCTGACCGTCAGCAGGAAGGGCGAGACCCCGAGCGCGTTGCGCATGATGAATGGCACCAGGACATTGCTTTCGACCAGCTGGATGACCACGTAGGCCAGGACCACGACCGGCAGTAGATCCGGGCGAAGGGCGCCGGCTACGAGCAGGGCGGGCACCGCCCCTACGACCGGACCAATCAGGGGAACGACCTCGGCAAGACCGGCGATGATGCCCAGGATTGGCCCGGACGGCAGGCCAAGGATGGTGTAGGCGGTCCCGGTCATGAGGCCCAGGGCTAGCATCAGGATCAGCTGGCCCCGGACCCACGCGCCGAGACGAATCTCCACGATGTTCCAGGCCTCGCGCACAACGGCTCGCCGGCCTGGCGGCAGGAAGCTCAGGGCAAACCGCTGCAGCCGCTGACGCTCGGTCAGCCAGAAGAACACCAAGGCAAGGACCGTTACGACCGAGACGATTGCGTCGGCCACCCCAAGACCGGCGCTCACGACCTGGCCGGGGGCCGGCGCCCCGCCGCCCGAGAGGGCGCGCTCGCCGGAAGCCAGGATCGCCCCAACGCTCGTGGCGAGCTCGTGGGGTTGGAGACCCTCGCTCCATGTTCGCGCCCGGACTACCACCTCCGGCAACTCAGCAACGAGCTGGCCGGCCTGGTTGACGATCAGGGGGACCAGCAGGAAGCCGATCACTGCCACCGAGGCAAAGAAGATGGCATAGACGAGGAGGATTGCCACCGCGCGACCAATGGGCAGCCTTCCGCGCAGGCGCTCCACGATCGGTTTCAGCGCCGAGGCCAACAGGATCGCGAAGAACACGAGGAGCAGGACACCACCGGCGCCGATCAGGCCCTGCGCGAGCCCGATGACGACCAGGCCACCGGCAACTAGTCCGATGCCCCGAGCGAACCACGTCAGGGTTTCCGACCGGGCGCTGGGCGCCTGACTCTCTCCGTTCAGTGGTCCAGTGGACTGTTCGGTCATCCCCGGTCCCGCCCGATAACGATTCGGATCAGCGTCCGGCTGCGCCAGGCGTTGACAACCAGTGCGACCAGGCCGACCGCCAGCGCGACCTCATCCAGGACCAGGGCGGCGCCGATCCCGAACAGGACGGCCCGGCCCACCGGCCACAACTCGTCGAGGGCGAGCATCCCAACCACGAGGATGGCGATCATCACAAACTCGAAATGGTGAAGGTGGGTGCCCCATAGATCGATGCCAGCGCCGGGTCTGCTGTGGGTTACAGTTGTCAGGACTCGAACGCCCACGAGGGTCGCGAAATAGCTCCCGGTGACGACCAGCAAAGCGGTCGGGCCGCCCCCAGCACCTCGCTCCTCATCGACGCCCATGGGCCGTGCTGACTTGGCCACGGCTAGTCCACCTCCCCGTTCGAAGCCAAGATCGTGCGACACGAGAGCGCTGTTTTTGCGCTACACCATCTTGCCAGCCCGCTACACGCGCATTACAGCCCGGGGCAAGCAATCCGAAAGACGGCAGGTCGGACACTGCGGGACGGTGGATCACGTAACCCGATTCCGGCAACGCGACCACGACTCTCCCGCGCCCGAGGTGCGACCGCCCTGGTCGATACGACCGTGCAACGCGCCGGGGCAGCTGAGGCGAGATAAGCTGCCCCGGGCTATGGTCCAATTGGTCCTTGTCAGGCCCGGTCATGACCTCTCCGCGCGGACCGGCTGATTTCCCGGTCTTGTCGCGTGGCGACATCGGGCAGGCCCGCCTTTCGGCTCCGATCGCCCACCGAAGGCCGTGAAGCCCGGAGCGGTCGGATATTCCCGACGCCCTCCTCGTCCGGCCCGAGGCCGGAGTGCCTCGTCATTGCCGTCCTCGGGGCAATTCTGGTCCTTGTTTGTGCATCGAGCGCTCAGCAAGCGGCGGGCAGCCTGATCACGGAGCGCCACGCAACTGCAACGCGGGGAGGTCTCGCAGACGTGCCGCTGAAGCCGATCGCAGCCCAGGCTATCCTGACGT
>JBBRIM010000163.1:0-6388 GCA_038221095.1 Candidatus Limnocylindrales bacterium | reverse complement strand
CGGCTGGGCGCCGCCCGACCCTGAGCTGATCGCCTAGGCGTCCGGGGCAGACTCGGCGGTGGTGACCGGCGCCGCTGGCTCGCCCTTGAGCCAGGAATCGATCGCCGCCGCAGCACGCTTGCCGTCGCCCATCGCCAGGATCACGGTTGCGGCGCCGCGCACGATGTCGCCACCGGCAAAGACGCCGGGCATGCTGGTCATGCCGGCTGGATCGACCTCGATGTAGCCCCATTGGTTGACCCGCAGGTCGGGTGCCGTCGAGGTCAGGAGTGGGTTCGAGCGGGTGCCGATGGCCACGACCACCATCTCGCAGGCGATCTCGAACTCGGAGCCGGGGATGGGCTCGGGGCGCGCCCGGCCGGACGCATCGGCCTCGCCCAGGGCCATCCTGGTGCAGCGCAGACCACGGACCCAGCCGTCCTCGCTGCCAAGCACCTCGATCGGTGCGGCGAGGTACTCGAATCGGACGCCCTCCTGCTCGGCGTGGTGGGCCTCCTCGGCCCGTGCCGGCAGCTCGTCCTGGCCACGCCGGTAGACGATGATTGCTTCGTCGGCGCCCAGCCGCCGGGCGGTCCGGACCGAGTCCATCGCGACGTTCCCGCCGCCCACGACGGCCACTCGCTGACGCTGCAGGACCGGCGTGTCCGCGTCGCGCTGCCAGGCCGCCATCAGGTTGACCCGGGTGAGGTACTCGTTGGCCGAGTAGACCCCCTTGAGGTTCTCGCCGGGCACGTTCATGAAGACCGGCAGGCCGGCGCCCACCGCCAGGAAGACGGCGTCGAAGCGCTCCCGCAGCTCGGGCAGGGTGAACGTCTTGCCGATGATCGCGTTCTTCTCGATCTTGACGCCCTCGGCGACGAGCCGCTCGACTTCGCGGGCGACGATGTCCTTGGGCAGGCGAAACTCGGGGATGCCGTAGATCAGGACGCCCCCGGCGGCGTGGAACGCTTCGAAGACGGTGACGTCATGGCCGAGCTTGACCAACTCGCCGGCCGCTGTCAGGCCGGCCGGCCCGGAGCCCACCACTGCGACCGACCCGCGGCTCGTGGGATGGTGCTGGGTGATCATCTCGGCCGGATGCGTCTGGGCCCAATCCGCCACGAAACGCTCGAGATTGCCGATGGCTACGGCCTTGCCCGTCTTCGCCCGCAGGCAGACCCCCTCGCACTGGGTCTCCTGGGGGCAGACCCGCCCGGTGACGCAGGGCAGGGCGTTGTCGTCGAGGAGCGACTCGGCCGCGGCGTGGACGTCGCCATGGGCCAGCAGGTCGATGAAGCGGGGGATGTTGACCCGAACCGGGCAGCCCTCGATGCACTTGGGCTTCTTGCATTGGAGGCAGCGCTCGGCCTCGGCGATCGCCAGGAGCTGGGTGTAGCCCAGGTTCACCTCGCTGAAGTCGTGGGCGCGGATCTCGGCCGGTCGCTCGGGCATCGGATGGCGCTGGATCGTCATCCGCTCCTTCATTGTCGGTGGGACGTGGTCGAGCGGCAGGGGATCCGCGGGGGTCCGGTCGGTCATGCCTCGACCTTACCGACGCTGACCGAGGCGTGCTCTCCGGCGACCTGGGCGTGTGCGGCGAGCGCCGGGAGGAGACAAGCCTGGCGGCGGCCGATTGCCTCCTGCTCGAACTGGCGATAGGTCGACAGCCGGTCGGCCAGCAGGGCGAAGTCGACGGCATGGCCGTCGAACTCCGGGCCGTCGACGCAGGCGTAGCGGGTTTCGCCACCGACGACCACCCGGCAGCCGCCGCACATCCCGGTGCCGTCGACCATGATCGAGTTGAGCGAGACCAGGGTCGGGATCTCGTACGGGCTGGTGAGGGCCGAGATCGCCCGCATCATCGGGACCGGCCCGACGGCGTAGACCGCGTCAATCCCGCCGGCCTCACACAGGTCCCTGACCGCCTCGGTCACGAAGCCCGGCCGGCCGTAGCTGCCGTCGTCGGTGCAGGTCACGACGTTCCCCGCGGTCGCGAGCTCTTGCTCGAGGATGACCCATTCGCGCGACCGGCCGCCGATCACGCTGGTGACTTCGACTCCGCGCCGATGCAGTTCCTGGGCAATCGGGTAGACGACCGCTGTCCCGACCCCGCCTCCGACGCAGACCGCCCGGCCGGACTCGATCAGGTCGGTCGGCCGTCCAAGCGGTCCGGCAACATCCTGGATGGCAGCCCCGACCTCGAGTGCGGCCAGATCCATCGTGCTCTTGCCGATCGCCTGGATGATCAGGCTGATGGTGCCCGTCTCCTGGTTCGCATCGGCGATCGTCAGCGGAATCCGTTCGGCGCCCTCGCCCAGCCGGACGATGACGAACTGACCGGGACGCCGGATCTGGGCGATCCGGGTGGCCTCGACGACGAACCGAGTCACGTTCGGCGAGAGCTGATCCTTGGCAATAACGTTGTGCATTGAGAACCTATCGCGTGTCGGACACCCTGATGGTGACCGACCGCCCGGCCCGGACCCACTTGCCGTTGCGCACGAATCTCCGTGCCGAAAGTCACTTCGGCCGGGTTCAGCCGGTCAGCAGTCCGGCATCCTTGCCCTTGGGCCAGTAGAGCTCCTTCTTCACATGGAACTCGGGGAAGCCATGGTCCATCAGGACGGCCTCGACCCGCAGGATCATCTCGGGGTTGCCGCAGATGTAGACGACGGTCCGATCGGGTCGCAGGCCCAGGTCGTGGCAGACCGAGGCGACGATGGCTTCGGCCCGGCCGGTACGGCCGGTCCAGCCCGCGTTGCGCGGGTCATTCGGTCGTGAAATCGTGGGCACGTAGCGGACCGGGTAGGTGCCCTCCTGCTGCCAGGCCTCGAGGACGTCGCGATAGCCCAGTTCGTCGACGTACGAGCAACCGTGGACCACCACGGTCTTGCGCGGCGCGTGATCGACCTGGCTCTGGCGGATCATCGAGATGAACGGGGCGATGCCCGTGCCGGTCGAGACGTACAGGTGGGTCCGATGATCGTCCGGCTCGAGCAGGAACTTGCCCTTCGGTCCGATCATCCGCATCCCGTGACCGACCGGCAGCCGCCAGAGCAGGGTGGTGAAGCGCAGGATCGGGACGAGCCGGACGTAGAACTCGTAGCCGCCGTCGGCAATCTCGGCTGGGGCGGAGGCCACCGAATAGGGTCGCTGGACCATCTTCCCATCGGCGACCACGCCAATCGTCATGTACTGGCCGGGCTCGAACCTGGTCGGCTGGCCCTCGAAGCGAACCCAGAAGCAGGCCAGCTCGTCGGTCTGGTCCACCCGCCGGACGAGCCGCGCGTTGTACGACTCGGCGACAGCCTGGATCTCGCGGCCATCGTGGTTGTGTTCGGTCATCCGCGGGCAGCCCTCTCGTTGGTCGTGGTCTGGTCAGTGTACCGAGGCCGGCCGGGGCGGGCAGCACGGACTGAGCGGGGCAGTTGTTCATTGGGCGGGGATCTGGCCGTCTTACGACGCGCACACGAAGCGCTCATCGCGGCGCTCGAGACGAACAGGATCGGGGCGCTCGATACGCTCCAAGTTTAGATGCCGCGTTCCCGACCCACTTCCGGCCCAGGTTTTGGGATGGGCGCGGGAATGGACCGATCTCCGAGCACGAATTCCGATTGCCAGGCCCGCGCCGATGGTCCGCCAGCTGCCAGCCGGACCAGGACCCGGCCCGCCAAACCTGGCAGGTATCAAGGCCACGGTCCCTGGCTATCGAGGCGCACCTTCGAATCGTGCCAGGATCGGGCGGACGGGTGGCACGCACGATTTGCCCGCAACCGATCGGCAACCGGAGGCTACCAGAGCCCACGGGTACAATCGAGCAAGCACGTCCACCGACCCGAGCGTCGATTCGAGGAGCATCCGCCCAGATGACCGAGACCGTCACGACCCACCGCGCCCATGCTGCCGCCAAGCGCTACATCTATGCCTGGGGTGGTGGCCAGGCCGAGGGCAGTGCTGCGATGCGCGACCTCCTCGGCGGGAAGGGTGCCGGCCTCGCTGAGATGACCGCGGCGGGACTGCCGGTCCCACCCGGCTTCACGATCACGACCGAGGCGTGCAACGACTACTTCGCTGCCGGCGAGAAGCTGCCCGAGGGGCTGTGGCAGGACACCCTCGAGGCAGTCAGGGCCGTCGAGCGGCTGACCGGCAAGGGCTTCGGTGATCCGGCCAACCCGCTTCTCGTCTCGGTCCGCTCCGGGGCGAAGTTCTCGATGCCCGGGATGATGGACACGGTCCTCAACCTGGGCCTGAACGAAGACACCCTCCACGGGCTGATTGGGCTGACCTCGAACGAACGCTTCGGCTGGGATGCCTATCGTCGGTTCATCCAGATGTTCGGCCGGATCGTGATGGGCGTCGATGGCGAGAAGTTCGACGAGGCCCTCGACCAAGCCAAGTCGGTCCACGGGGCGAAGCAGGACACCGACCTGGATGCCGCCGCCCTGCGCGAGGTGAGCGGCGAGTTCAAGGCGATCGTTCTGGCCTCGACCGGCCGCGAATTCCCGAGCGACCCGCTCGACCAGCTCGACCTGGCGATCAAGGCCGTCTTCGCCTCGTGGTTCGGGCGGCGGGCCCACGATTATCGTGAGAACCAGAAGATCCGGCACGACCTGGGCACGGCCGTGAACATCGTGACGATGGTCTTCGGGAACATGGGCGATGACTCGGGCACCGGCGTCGCCTTCACCCGCGATCCGAACACCGGCGAGAAGGTCCTCTACGGCGAATACCTCACCAATGCCCAGGGTGAGGACGTCGTGGCCGGGATCCGGACGCCACAGGAGATCAGCAACCTGGCCCGCGACCTGCCCGAGGCGTACGCTGAGTTCCAGCGGATCGCAGAGCGCCTGGAGCGTCACTACCGCGACGTGCAGGACCTCGAGTTCACGATCGAGCGCGGCCACCTGTTCATGCTCCAAACGCGCAGCGCCAAGCGGACGGCGGCAGCCGCCGTGAAGATCGCCGTGGACATGGTCGGCGAGGGGCTGATCTCCAAGGAGGAGGCGATCGGCCGGATCGAGCCGGCGCACGTCGACCAGCTCCTGCGCGACCAGTACGACCCGGCCGCCCGCAAGTCGGCGACCCGGATCGCCCGGGGATTGAATGCGTCGCCCGGGGCGGCCGTTGGGCGGGCGGTCTTCTCGGCCGATGACGCGGTGGCCTGGGTCGGCCGCGGCGAGAAGGTCGTCCTCGTCCGGGTCGAGACCTCGCCCGACGACTTCCACGGCATGGCCGTTGCCCAGGGGATCCTGACCGCCCGGGGCGGGGCCACATCGCATGCCGCCGTGGTTGCCCGCCAGATCGGCAAGCCGTGCGTGGCCGGCTGCGCCGAACTGGTCGTCGACTATGCCAGCGGGACCGCTCGCAGCATCGAATCCGGGGTGACCTTCGCCGAGGGCGACTGGATCAGCGTTGACGGCTCGACCGGCGAGGTCTTCCTCGGCTCGATGCCCACGATCTCGGCCCGCTTCGAGGACCAGCCCAACCTGCGCACGATCCTGGACTGGGCCGACGGTGTTCGCCGGATGGGGGTCTGGACCAACGCCGACAAGCCTGAGGAGGCGGCCCTCGCCCGGTCGTATGGGGCCCAGGGGATTGGCCTGTGCCGGACTGAGCACATGTTCCGCGAGGGCGAGCGTCTCGAGATCGTGCGCGATGCAATCCTCGTGGCCAACGCTGCCACCCGGGCCAAGGCCCGTCGGGCGGCCGGTGAGGAGCTGGCCGCCGAGGACCTCGCGATCGTCGCCCGGTTCGATACGGCGATGGGCCGCCTGGAACGCCTCCAGCAGGGCGATTTCGAGGGGATCTTCCGGGCGATGGACGGCCTGCCGGTCGTGGTTCGCCTGATCGACCCGCCGCTCCACGAGTTCCTGCCCAACCACGACGACCTGCTGGTCGAGGTCACCGAGCTGCGCGAACGAGGAACGCCCGAGGCGGACCCCGAATATGCCCGGGCCCGTGAGGTCCTTGCCGTCGTCGAGTCGATGCGCGAGCAGAACCCGATGCTGGGCCTGCGCGGTTGTCGCCTGGGCCTGATGATCCCCGACTTCGTCAAGGTCCAGACCCGGGCGATCCTGAACGCTCAGATCGCCGTCACCCGCTCCGGTGGGCACCCGATCGCCAAGATCATGATCCCGCTCGTCGGCCACGTGAACGAGCTGTCGGCAACGAAGCGTCTGCTCGAAGCGGAAGCCACGGCCGTCGAGGCCACGGCCGGCGTGTCTGTCGACTACAAGTTCGGTACGATGATCGAGGTCCCGCGGGGCGCCCTGACCGCCGACGAGATCGCCGGCGAGGCTGCCTTCTTCAGCTTCGGCACGAACGACCTGACCCAGATGACGTTCGGCTACAGCCGTGACGACGCCGAGGGCGGCTTCCTGCTCAAGTACGTCGAGGACAAGATCCTGCC
>JBBRIM010000162.1:0-6434 GCA_038221095.1 Candidatus Limnocylindrales bacterium | reverse complement strand
GCTTGACCATGTTGGTCCGGCCGGGCTGGCCGCTCTCGTCGTGGGTGCCGTAAGTCACGGCCACCCGCCGGAGCGAACGCAGGTAGGGCAGGAAATCGGGCATGTCGAAGGTGGAGGCGATCGCCTCCCGCCAGCGAGACTGGCGGACCAGGGCAAAGTCCGAGACCGCGGTCCGGGTCGTGCTCGCGACCCGGGCCAGCTCGCGCAGGCGGGCCAGGCCGTCGCCGTGCCAGCTCGAGCCGTCCACCACCAGGCGATCGGCCGAGGCGAGGACATCGCGTGCCTGCTGGCTCTCGAGCCGAGGTTCGCCCGGCCACCAGACGGTGACCGGCAGGTCGTGGATCAGGAGCGGCTCGACGATCGCGTCGAGATGGCGACCGGTGTCGCCGCCGGCGGTGACGTAGATCGTCTCGGCGCAGATCTCGGGAGCGTCGGCCCGGGGCAGGATGCACTGGGCTGTGATCCGGGCGTCGAGCCAGCCGGGCCCATCCGGGTCGACCGAGCTGAGGATCAGGGTCCGTGACGGATGCCGGCCGGTGAGCTGGCCGATGATCGCCGCGCCGTGCTCGCCCTCTTCGGCCTGCTGGGCAATCACGACCAGGTTCATCACGCTGGTCCGGGCCGCGATGTTGCGGACTTCGACACCGTCCACCTCGGCGGTCAGCTTGGGCTGGGTCCAGATCCGGGCCAGCTCGCGTTCGATCCCGTCGATCGTCGAGGCCCGTGAGGCCCAGCGCAGCTGGGCCGTGCCGGGCGCCCCCGGCCCATCGAAGACGATCGGGCCGCCAGATGGCGAAACGCCGGAGGTCATCAGATCCGTCGCCAGCGGCGGTCGTCGCGGGCCATCAGCTCGTCGGCCTCGGCCGGCCCCCAGGACCCAGCCTCGTAGTTCGGGAAGGCCGGCGCGGGCATCTCGGTCCAGGCCTCGATGATCGGGGTCACGATCGACCACGCCTCCTCGACCTCATCGGCCCGGGTGAACAGCGAGGCGTCGCCGAGCAGCGCGTCCAGGATCAGCGTCTCGTACGCCTCGGGCGAGTCGACGCTGAAGGCCGAACCGTAGGTGAAGTCCATGTTGACATTGCGAACGTCGATCCCGAGGCCGGGAACCTTGGCGCTGAAGCGGAGCAGGATGCCTTCGTCGGGCTGGATCCGCATCGCCAGGAGGTTTGGCTCGGGCTCCGCGTCGAGATCCCGGAAGAGCCGGTGGGGGACGTGCTTGAACTGGATCGCGATCTCGGAGGCGCGCTTGGGCAGGCGCTTGCCGCTCCGGACGTAGAACGGGACGCCGGCCCAGCGCCAGTCATCGATCGTGAACTTGGCCGCGACGTAGGTTTCGGTCTCCGACTCCGGATCGACGTTCGGCTCGGCCCGGTAGCCCGCGACGTTCTCGGCGGCCACCCAGCCCGGACCGTACTGGCCGCGGACCACGTCCCGCCGGATCTCCTCGGGGGTCAGCGGCGAGATTGCCCGGAGGACCTTGACCTTCTCGTCGCGCAGCGCCTCGGCCTCGAAGGCGGCCGGCGGTTCCATCGCGACCAGCGAGAGGAGCTGCATCAGGTGGTTCTGGAGGAAGTCGCGCGAGGCGCCGGTTTCCTCGTAGAAGGCACCCCGGCTCTCCACCCCGATCGACTCGGCCACCGTGATCTGGACATGATCGACGTAGCGCCGATTCCAGAGCGGCTCGAAGATCCCGTTGCCGAACCGGAAGACCATCAGGTTACGGACCGTCTCCTTGCCCAGGTAGTGGTCGATCCGGTAGACCTGCTTCTCGCGGAAGACCTTGCCGACTTCGCGGTTGAGACGGGTGGCCGAGTCGAGGTCGCGCCCGAATGGCTTCTCGATCACGATCCGGCGCCAGCCCCCGGCGTGGACCTCGTGGTCGAGGCCGACCCGGCCAAGCTGGCCGACGACCTCGGCGAAGGCCGATGGCTGGGTGGCCAGGTAGAACAGCCGGTTGCCCCGCGTCCCTTGCTCCAGGTCGATCTCGTCGAGCCGGGCGGACAGCCGGTCGAAGGACGCCCCGTCGGCGAAGTCGCCCTGGTGATAGACGATCCGGGCAACGAACTCGTCGACGATCGCCGACTCGACGGGCACCCGCGAGTAGGTTGCCAGCGAGGCCGCGATCTCGCGCCGGAACGTCTCGTCGTCGTACGGCCGCCGGCCCACCGCGACCAGCATGAACTCATGGGGCAGCAGGTTTGTCCGCCGGAGCTGGTAGAGCGCCGGCAGGACCTTGCGGTGGGCCAGGTCGCCGGTGGCCCCGAACAGGACGACGACGCACGGATCCGGGACGCGTTCCAGGCGGAGCCCCTGGCGGAGCGGGTTGACCGCCTTGGGTTCCTTTGGCTTGCGCTTGCCGTCCCGGGCGAGGCGCAGCTCGCGGATCGTGCGCGGCGTATCGCGGGCGGTCACGAGCCGCTGAGCGCTCCGGCCAGGGCACGTTCGAGGGCGGCCAGGCCGGCGTCGGGGTCGGCCTCCAGGTGGATTCGCAGGACGGGCAGGCCGTGGCTCTCGAGCACCTGGAAGTCACCCGCAGCCTGGGCGTCGATCAGCTGGCCGAAGGTGTACGGCCAGGCCGGGATCTGGCGGTCGTTCGGGTGATCGGCGGTCAGCTGGAAGAACAGGCCGATCGGCGCCCCGCCCTTGTGGAGCTGGCCCGTCGAATGGAGGAATCGCGGCCCGTAGCCCGCCGTCGTGGCCCGCCCGGTCCGATCGCGCAGGAGCGCCCGGATCCGGGCGATCGCCGCGTCCCGTTCGGGCGTGGCCCCGATGTATGCCTGGAGGGCCAGGTAGGCGTTCGGCCTGGCCCGGGCCAGGTGCCGCCGGAGAGCCGCCTCGAGGCCATCGGCCGGGCCGCCGGCCATCAGCTGCGCATCGCCGATCAGGGCCAGGCCGTCGTCCGAGGCGAGCAGCTCGATCGGGGCCGGCGGCGCTTCGTGCAGCCGCGCATCGGCGGCCTCGGCATGCCGGGCGAGGAGCTGGCGGGTGAGGATCTTGGCTTCCTCGACGTTCGGCTGGTCGAACGGATCGATCCCCAGGACGACCCCGGCGATGGAGGTGGCCACTTCCCAGCGGATGAATTCGCCGCCGATATCGATCGGGTCGGTCAGCTCGATCCGGATGACCGGATGGCCGGCTGCGGCGAGCTCGCTGAGTCGGGCGTCGGCCGTCGCACCGTCGGAGGCCGGGGCCGGCCCGGCCGAGCCGGCCAGGCTGATCCGGACGAAGACGCGATCCGGGCCGTAGGCCTTCGTGCCGCCGAGCGGCTCGAGGTCGACCGGGACGATCCCAACGCCGTGCTTGCCGGTGCTCTCCGCGATCAACTGTTCGAGCCACGAGCCGAGCGAGGCGATCTCCGGGTCGACGACGAAGGTGAGCTTGTCGCGGCCGGCTCCGGCCGGGGCCGCCAGGGCCAGCGATCCGAGGGCCAGGCCGAGGGCGAGGCCGGGATTGGCCTTCGGCTCCTGCTCGCGGCACTGGGCCAGCATCACCGCCGCGGATCCGAGCAGCTCGCCCAGCGACAGGCCGAGCAGGCTGGCCGGCACGAGGCCGACGTAGGTCAGCGCGGAGTAGCGACCACCGATGTCGGGCGGATTGAGGAAGACCTCGCGGAGCTCGTCGTGGTGGGGGATCGCGGCAACACTCCGGTCCGGGTCGCTGATCGCGGCCATCAGGTTGCCGGGCTGCTCGCGATGTTCGTGGCGCGCGTCGAGGGCTGTCCGGATGCGCGCCCAGGCATCCGCCTGGAAAGCCAGTGGTTCGGTGGTCGTGCCGGACTTGCTGGCCACGACGAACAGGGTCGAGAGCGGGTCGAGGTCGTCGACGACGGCGCCAACGGCGACGGGATCGGTCGAGTCCAGGACGCGCAGGTCGAGCCAGCCGGGGGTCACTCCGAACGTCCGCAGGAGGACTTCCGGGGCGAGGCTGCTGCCGCCCATCCCGGCGATGATCGCGGCCCGGAAGCCATCCTCGCGGAGGCCCTCGCCGAAGCCCTCGAGGGCCGGCACCTGGGTCAGGAAGTGCTCGGGTGCCTCGAGCCAGCCCAGCCGTTCGGAGATCGTGGCCTGGACCATCGGGTCACTCGACCAGAGCGATGCGTCCCGCTCGAACAGCCGCTCGGCCCAGTTGCCGGTGCGGGCCTGGACGACCGCTGCGGCCCATCGGGCTGCCTCGGCTGGTGCGAGTTGGAATCCGGGGGGCGGTGCCTCGCCGGCTGGGACGGTGTCGGTCATGGGAGACCTCCGGGGTTGAGCGGGGCGTGGCGGTGAATCACTCGGTGTGCTCGGTTGCCTCGATCGCGTGGACCTTGTCGACCCGCCGTCGATGGCGTGCTTCGTTGCTGAACGTGGCGCCGACGTAGGCCCGGACAAGCTCCACGGCCAGCTCGATGCCCACGATCCGGCCACCCAGGCAGAGCACGTTCATGTCGTCATGCTCGACCCCCTGGTGGGCCGAATACGTATCGTGGCAGACGGCGGCCCGGATCCCGGTCATCTTCGTGGCGGCCACCGAGGCACCCACCCCGCTGCCGCACACGAGCACCCCGCGGTCGGCCTCGCCGTGCTGGATCGCCGCGCCGACGCGGACGGCGAAATCAGGGTAGTCGTCGGTGGCGTCCGAACCGTCCCCGCCGAGGTCGACCAGGTCGTTGGGACCTCCCTCGGCCCGCAGGCGGACCAGCAGTTCATCCTTGAGGGCTGCGCCCCCGTGGTCGGCCGCAAAGGCAACCCGCATCGTCAGCCGGGCCCCGGGGCCGCTGTGGTGGTCGAGGCGCCGAGCGGACGGCCGAGCCCCAGCCCAGCCGGCTGATGGCCCGGATCGAGTGTGGCGATCCGACCGCGGAGTCCGTCACGGACGACTCGCCGGCCGATCTCGGCAACGCGTTCGGGGGTGAACCCGAAATGCTCGAGGACCGTGGGTCCGGGCGCCGAGGCCCCGAAATGGTCGATCCCGATCATCGCCCCCGCGTCACCCGCATAGCGATCCCAGCCGAGGGTGACCCCGGCTTCGATCGTCACCCGCTTGCCGGCCGCCCGGGGCAGGACAGCCTCGCGGTAGGCCTCGCCCTGTCGCTCGAACGCGGCAAAGCAGGGCAGGCTCACGAGGCGGGTCCGAATCCCGTCGGCTTCGAGCACATCCCGGGCCAGTGCGGCCAGGCCCAACTCGGAGCCGGTCGCGACCAGGACGAGATCGATCCCGCCCGGGCCGCCGCTCGATTCGCGCAGGACATAGCCACCCCGGCGGACGCCGTCCCGGGCGGCCGCGGCGGTTTCGGGCAGGGTTGTCAGCTTCTGGCGGGTGAGGCCCAGGGCGACCGGCCCATCCCGGCGCTCGATTGCCAGGGCCCACGCCGCGCTCGCCTCGTTGGCATCGCCCGGCCGGATGTACCACAGGTTCGGGATCGCCCGGAGAGCCATCGGCTGCTCGACCGGCTGATGAGTGGGTCCGTCCTCGCCCAGGCCGACCGAGTCGTGGGTCCAGACATAGGTGACCGGCAGCCCGGCAAGGGCCGCCAGCCGAACAGAGCCGCGCATGTAGTCACTGAAGGTCAGGAACGTGGCGCAATACGGGTGGAACCCGCCGTGATAGGCGATCCCGTTGACGATCCCGCCCATCGCGTGCTCGCGCACCCCGAAGCGCAGGTTCCGGCCGGGTTCATCGGTCGAGAAGTCGCCCCCGCCCTTGATGTCGGTCAGGTTCGACTCGGACAGGTCGGCCGCGCCGCCGAAGAGGTCGGGCAGGGGTCCGGCCAGCGCATTGATCGTGGCCTGGCTCACCTGGCGGGTGGCGAAGTCCTCGCCGACCGCATAGCTGGGCAGGCCCTGGTCCCAGCCCTCGGGTAGGTCTCCCGCCAGCCTGCGCCTGAGCTCGGCCGCGAGGTCGGGGTGGTCGCCGGCGTAGCGCTCCAGCTCGGCGGCCCATCCCGCCACCAGCGCCTGGCCCGCCGGGATCGCCCGGCGGAAGACATCGAGCGCCTCATCCGGGACGTAGAAGTGGCGGTCCGGATCCCAGCCGTACGCCTCCTTGGTCAGGCGGACCTCGTCCTCGCCGAGCGGCGAGCCGTGCGCTTTCTGGCTGTCCTGCTTGTGGGGCGATCCGAAGCCGATGTGGGTGCGCACGGCAATCAGGCTTGGCCGGCCGTCTTCCTGGGCCGCCCGGATGGCCGCGCTGATCGCCTCGACGTCGTTGCCGTCGGCAACCCGGCGGGTGTCCCAGCCATAGGCATCGAAGCGGGCGAGGACGTCCTCAGAGAAGGCCATCGCAGTCGGTCCGTCGAGCTGGATCCCGTTGTCGTCGTAGAGCAGCACCAGCTTTCCGAGCCGAAGGTGCCCGGCCAGGCTCGCCGCCTCGGACGCAATCCCCTCCTGCATCTCGCCGTCCGAGCAGATGGCGTACGTCCAGTGGTCGATGATCTCGTGCCCGGGGCGGTT
>JBBRIM010000161.1:0-6438 GCA_038221095.1 Candidatus Limnocylindrales bacterium | reverse complement strand
GCCTGCACCAGGTGAATACGTTCAACGAGTTCACCAAGGCAGTGTGTCGTCCTCCGGCATGGGCTGCCGGGATTCGACCAGCCAGGACCGACTCGAGTCGATCTCCTGCAACCGATGCCGGAACGCGTCAAGGTCGGCCGGCGGATGGTCGGACGCATTCATCTGGTGCAGGTGGTGGTGGCCCGTGCAGGTCCGACCGGGCTCGGGCGGGCTGGACGCGGCTCCACCCGGAGTTGATACTCGGCGAGTGAGCGTTGAACCCGGTCGCGAGCTCCAGCTGGCCGACTGGCGGCGCCAGGTCAGCGATCTGTACGCGGAGGTTCGCCGGCTGGCCGTGGGCGATCCGGTCGCGGCCCTGACGATCTGGCGATCGGAGCGCGAGCGGCTCTACCGCGATCACCCGATGAGCCCGGTTCCGGCGGCCGAGCGGGTCAACTTCAGCTCGAAGCACTTCGCTTACGACCCGACCCTCCGGTTCGAGGTGGCGGTCCAGGTCGCCACCGCGGCCTCTTCGGCCACCGGGGCCGCACAGGCCGCCGGCGCCACTCCACCGGCCAGCGCCACTCCACCGGCGCTGGCGGCGCCGCTGAGCCTGCCCAACAGCGGTGCCGATACCCTCTCGTTCCAGCGGATCGGAACCGTCCAGATCCCCTTCGTGAAGCAGGGTCCGCGGGTGCTCTCTCTGTTCTGGATGGAGGGCTACGCCGGAGGCCTGTTCCTGCCCTTTCGCGATGGGACGAGTGGGGCCGAAACCTACGCCGCGGGGCGCTACCTGCTCGACACGGCCAAGAGCGCCGACCTCGGCGGCGACCCTGAGCGGGGAACGATCGTGCTCGATTTCAACTTCGCCTACCAGCCGTCGTGTGCCTTCGACCCGCGCTGGGCCTGCCCGCTGGCGCCGCCCGAGAACCAGCTCGACTTCCCCATCCGGGCCGGCGAACGCCTGAGCTGAGATCGGCCCGACGGTACGATCGGCTGGCCTCCGGCTGGTACGGCTGGAGCATCCGCAGGGGGCGGCTCGAGGGCCCATGATTGGGCTGCTCGCGAGCGTCGCGGGCCTCCGGCCATCGGCCGTCGTCAAATGACTCAGGGGCGGGGCGTGCGCTTCTTCACCAACCAGCGCCGGGGCGACGAGCGCCTGATCTGGTCAAGGGATATCCGGTTTCTGCACCGACTGGCCGAGCGCGTCCCCGAGGGTCGCCTGCTTGAACTGGCGGCCGGAGGCTGCCTGATCGCCGGCGGCGATGTCCTGACCGAAACGCTGGCCGCCGAGGTGGCCGGTCCGCACAACGCTCCCGACTACGGCCTCGTCGTCGTTGACCCCAGCCTGCCCGAGGCCGAGCGCTACCTCCACGCGCTGACCGCCGCGGTCCAGCTATCCGGGATCGCCGACCGGATCGGCATGAGCCAGACCGTACAGGCGGTCCAGTCGAAGATGCTCGACCTGTTCTTTGCCATGCGCACCCACGCCGTTCACTTCCAGCCGATTGTCGACCTGGCCAGCGGCGAGCTGCACGAGTACGAGTGCCTGTTCCGGCCAAACATGCCGCGCCACCCAACCTCGATCAGCGCCGTCGTTGAGGCCGCGATCGCGACCGACCGGGCGATCGAGCTCGACACGTTCATCGTCCGGGTGATCCTCGACCGAATCGCCGAACTGACGACCGCCCATGCCGTTCCCGAGGGCATCCGTTTCGCGGTGGCCATCAACACAACCCCGGCCAGTCTGCTCGACCCCCACTTCGAGGCGAAGGCCGTCGCGCGGATGGTCCGCCTGGCCGGCATCCTGCCCCGCCAGGTGACCCTGGAGTGCACCGAACAGCAGGCCGTCCATGACATCGTGCCGCTCCAGCGCCAGGTCAGGGCGCTGCGCAAGCTCGGCTTCGGGTTCGCGATCGACGACGCGGGGGCAGGCTACGCCAGCTTCACCCTGATCGCGGCGCTCCGGCCGACCATCATCAAGATCGACCGGGAGATCGTCCACGGCTGCGCCGCCAACGATGCCAAGAAGGCCCTGGTCGAGGCATTCGTCTCGTTCGGCCGACGAATCGACGCGAAGCTGGTCGCCGAGGGGATCGAAACACGACGCGAGCTCGAGACGCTGCGCGGCCTGGGTGTCCAGTTCGGCCAGGGCTACCTCCTCGGCAAACCGTCGGCCGAACTGCGCCACCCGCGCTCGCTCGACGCCCGGATGCCGGGCAGGCCGCGCCGCGCTCGACCGGTGGCGCTCCCACCGGCCTGAGCCGGATCAGCCGGCCAGGCTGATCATCCCGGTCGCGCTGTCGATTCGAAGTGGGAGCGACAGGAGCGGCTGATCGGTCGGCCCGGCCAGCACCGCGGCGCCGCGGGCGGGATCGAAGATCGCGCCGTGGCAGGGGCATAGCAGGTGACCCGACAGTCGATCGAAGGCAACCGTGCAACCAGCGTGGGTGCACACCGCGTCGAAGGCCACGATCGTCCCGTCGGCCAGGGCCACCAGGACGGCCGGATCACCCGAGGCCGGATCGGTGAACTGGGTCCAGCGCTGCGCCCGGACGGTGCCGACCGTCGCGACCACGCCCGGCGGGAGGCTGCCTCGGGGCGAAGCTGGGAACGACCCGATCCCGGCGTCCGGCGATGGAGCCGGCGCCGAGGAGAAGGCGGGGCCCAGGGCGCTGAGCATCCCGGCGATCCCGGCGACGCTCAGCGAGCCGGCCACCAGGACGACCAGCTGGAGCAACCCTCGGCGTCCCTGGTCGACCGGTCGGCCGTCGGGCCCAGGCGGCGGTGGGGCCAGGCTGAAGGCCCGCTCGACAGACTCGCCGATCACATACCGACCACCGTGACCGGCCAGGGCCAGGCTGATCCAGCCGAACAGGTAGGGCAGGTCGGGGCCGAGGTAGTAGGGCCGGATCGCCCACGATGCGGTCAGGAAGAAGGTCGCACTGAGCAGCGCGCCGACGACGGCACTCAGGCGGAAGACGAGGCCGGTCAGGATGCCCAGGCCGACCAGGATCTCGAGCCCGGCCACGATCACGCCGACCAGCACCGGCGCGGGCAACGCCACGGCGTTGACCAGGGGCGCGAGTGGCGAGATCCGGCCGTACGTGGCCAGCTGCTCACCGATCGAACCCGGGCCCGCGGCCCGCAGGAAGGCCGGGTCGGCGAGCTTGTCGATGCCAGCGAACAGGAAGGTGCCGCCCATGAACAGGCGGAGCGGCAGGAGGGCACGCTGAAGCGTCGGCTGAGGATCCTGCGCCATGTCGGCCCAGTGTGCCAGACACGCTGCAGGCCGTCGGCGGACCGTTCGACTACCATCCGGTCATGCCCCAGACCGAGCCTCAGCCCAGCCCATCGGACGAGCTCGAGCTCGCCCGGGCATTCCTGTCTGAATCTTCCGGCGCGCTCCGGTTTGCCACAATCGCGACGACCGCGGCCGACGGCAGCCCGCACCAGGCGGTTGCCTGGTACCGCTTCGACGGCGAGACGCTCGTGCTCAACAGCGCCGCGGGCCGGGCCTGGCCGGCCAACCTCCGGCGAGACCCCCGGATCAGTGTCGCCATCGAGGACGGCTATCGCTGGCTGGCGATCCGGGGCAGAGTCAACATTGTCGACGACCAACCAATCAGCCAGGCCGATATCGCAGCGATGGCCCGGCGCTACCACGCCGATGAGCCCGACCGGGCGGAGCAGATGATCCGGGATCGCTTTACCCGCCAGGAGCGGATCAGCTTCCGGCTGACGCTGGCCTCCAGCAGACTTCATTTCGAGGAATAGGCCCTGGCCCTGGCGAAGATCGGATACGCGGCAATGCTCGAGCAGTTCGAGCCCCAGGAGGTGATCGGCTACGCAGCCGACGCCGAGGCGGCCGGGTTCAGCGGGGTCATGGCGGCCGACCATTTCCAACCGTGGGTGCCCCAGCAGGGCCAGGCCGCCTTCGTCTGGAACGTCCTGAGCGCGTTGGGCGAGCGGACGAAGGGCGATCTCGGGCCTGGGGTCACCTGTCCCTCATTCCGGATGCACCCGGCGATCGTAGCCCAGGCATCGGCAACCCTTGGCGCGATGTACCCCGGCCGGCACTGGCTCGGCCTGGGGTCCGGCGAGGCCCTCAATGAGCACATCATGGCCGGCTACTGGCCCGAGACACCCGAGCGGATCGCCCGGATGTTCGAGGCGATCGAGATCATCCGCAAGCTGTTTACGGGCAAGGACGTCAAGCACAGCGGACCGTTCTACAAGATGGAAACGACCCGGCTGTGGACGCTGCCCGAGGTGACCCCACCGATCTACGTGGCCACCGCCGGACCGATCACGGCCAAGAAGACCGGGGCCCTGTGCGACGGCCTGATCACGGTCGGTGCGCCCGAGGGCAAGCTCGAGATGATCTTCGAGAAGTGCCGCGAGGGCTGCCGGGAAGCCGGCAGGGATCCCGCGAACTTCAAGTTCATCCTGCAGCTCCACCTGTCGTGGGCCCCGACCGACGAGGAAGCCCTCGCCAATGCCCTCCTGGAATGGCCGAACGGTGGCATGAAGTTCCCCAAGCAGGACGTCCGCAGTCCGCATGACTTCGAGCAGATGGCCAAACTCGTCCGGCCGGAGGACTTCAACGGGCGGATGGTGATCAGCTCGGACCCCGAGCGCCACCGGGCCGAGATTCAGAAGTTCCTGGACATGGGCTTCCACCAGGTCTACCTCCACAACGTCGGTCGCAACCAGGCTGCCTGGATCGACGTATTCGGCCGGGACGTGCTGCCCAAGCTCCACTCGTGAACCCCCGGCCGATGCGCTTCGGCGCCCAGCCCTGGTCCCAGGCGACGGACTGGCCCGCCCTGCGCGACGTTGCCCAGGCCACCGAACGGGCCGGCTGGGACGCGATCTACACGTGGGATCACCTGATGGCCATCCAGGGCCCGTGGCGCCAGCCGATCTTCGAGGGCTGGGCGGTCCTGTCGGCCTGGGCGGCCCTCACCCAGCGCCTGCGGATCGGCCTGATGGTCGGCGCCAACACGTTCCGCAATCCGGGCCACACGGCCAAGCTGGTTGCAACGCTCGATCACATCAGCAACGGGCGAGCGATCCTGGCCATCGGCGGGGCGTGGTTCGAACGCGAGCACGAGGCTCACGGGATCCATTTCGGGTCGGGCTTCGGCGAGCGCCTCGACCGGCTCGACGAGTCGGTCATGCTGATCCGGCGACTGCTCGACGGCGAGACGATCGACCATGCCGGGCAGTTCTACACGTTCAAGGAGGCCGCCCACGCGCCGGCACCGATCCAGGCCCACCTGCCGATCCTGATCGGCGGCTCCGGCCCCAGGAAAACACTCCTGACCACGGCCCGCTACGCCGACGCCTGGAACACCAGCGGCACGGTCGAGGAAGTCGCCGCCAGGGATGCGATCCTGCGCGCCCACTGCGCCGACGTGGGCCGCGATCCGGGGGCGATCGAGCGGACGGTCAGCTTCCCGATCGTGATCCGGGACGATCCGGCCGATGCGGTCCGGGCAGCAGGCGGCCTGCTGGAACACAACGGAATCCCTGACTTCGGTAACGTCCCGGTCCTGCTCGGCCCGCCGAGCCTGATCGCCGAACAGTTGCAGCCGTATCGCGCGCTGGGCATGGTCGAAGTCGTGGTGCGGATGCCCGCCCCATACGACCCCGAGACGATCGAGCGGATCGGCGAAGTTCGCGCCGCGCTCGACGCGCTGCGGTGAGTCCGGCCGGCCGCCGGATCGTCGAACTTGCCGGCGGCGTCGGCGGGGCACGCCTCGCTCATGGCCTGCAGGCGGCGCTCGGGTCAGGCCTGACGGTCGTGGTCAATACGGGCGACGACGTCGAGCGGCACGGCCTGCTCGTCTGCCCTGATCACGATACGGTCCTGTACACCCTGGCCGGCATCGAGGGATCGTTCGGCTGGGGCATGGCCGGAGACACCTCGGCAACGATGAGCCAGCTCGGGGTCTACGGCGAGGAAACCTGGTTCAGCCTGGGTGACCGCGACCTGGCCGCCCACATCGTGCGCACGGCCCGGATCCGGGCCGGAGCCAGCCTGACCGAGGCCGACCTGGGCCTGCAACGCTCCCTCGGGCTGACGGCGACGATCCTGCCGATGACGGACGAACCGGTCCGGACCGAGGTCCTCACCGCCGTTGGCTGGCTCGAGTTCCAGGAGTACTTCGTCCACCTCCGCCAGGAACCGACCGTGCTCGAGGTCCGGTACGACGGGATCGCGGCTGCCACGCCCACGGCGGAGGTGCTCCGGGCCCTCGAGGGAGCCGACACGATCGTGATCGCGCCGTCCAACCCGCTCGTCTCGGTTGCTCCCATCCTGGCCGTTCCGGGCGTGTGGCCGGCGATCGACCGCGCAAGGACGGCCGGCATCCCCGTCGTCGCTGTCTCGGGGATTATCGGCGGACACGCCCTGAAGGGGCCGGCCGACCGGATGCTGGCCTCACTCGGCCA
>JBBRIM010000160.1:0-6452 GCA_038221095.1 Candidatus Limnocylindrales bacterium | reverse complement strand
CCGCCAGAACCTCCTGGGCAAGCGGGTCGACTACTCGGGCCGCTCGGTCATCGTCGTCGGGCCGGAGCTCCAGCTGTACCAGTGCGGGCTGCCCAAGAAGATGGCCCTCGAGCTGTTCAAGCCGTTCGTCATGCGCCAGCTCGTCGAGAAGGGCTTCGCCCACAACATCAAGAGCGCCAAGCGGATCGTCGTGCGCGTCCGGCCCGAGGTCTGGGACGTGCTCGAAGAGGTGATCAAGGATCACCCGGTCCTGCTCAACCGCGCCCCGACCCTGCACCGCCTGGGGATCCAGGCGTTCATGCCGGTTCTGGTCGAGGGCTCGGCGATCCAGATTCACCCGCTCGTGTGCACGGCCTTCAACGCCGACTTCGACGGTGACCAGATGGCGGTCCACGTGCCGCTCTCGACGGCCGCCCAGGAAGAAGCCCGCGAGATGCTCCTGTCCACGGCCAACCTGCTCTCGCCGGCCAACGGCGAGCCGATCGTGTCGCCGACCCAGGACATGGTCCTCGGCTGCTTCTACCTGACCATGGACAACCCAGTCCCCTCGAAGGCCGCTCCGCGCCTGTTCGCCGGTGAGGACGAGGCGATCCTGGCCTATCAGCTGCGCGAAGAGACGAAGCTGACCCTGCACGAACCGATCATCGCCGAGGTCAAGGTCTGGGATGCCGAGGCCAACGGCCTGGTCACTCGCCGGATGACGACCACGACGGGGCGGATCATCTTCAACCAGGTCCTGCCCGATCGGCTCCGGTTCAAGAACGACCCGATGGTCCGGGCCACCCTGCGGGAGCTCGTCGACGAGTGCTATCGACTGCTCGGTCCCAATGACACGGCCCACCTGGTCGACGGGGTCAAGGCGGTCGGCTTCGAATTCGCCACCCGCGGCGGGATGACGATCGGCCTGTTCGACATCGAGATCCCCAAGGACAAGGCCAAGCGGCTGGTCGCCGCCGATGCCGAGGTCGACGAGATCGATCGTCAGTTCCAGCGCGGCCTGATCACCGACGACGAGCGCTACGAGCAGGTCGTCTCGGTCTGGCAGCAGACTACCCAGAAGATGTCCGACGCGATGATGGCCAACCTCGATCCCACCGGCGCGGTCACGATGATGACTGCCTCGGGGGCCCGCGGAAACAAGGGCAACATCGGCCAGCTCGGCGCGATGCGCGGCCTGATGGCCGATCCATCGGGCCGGATCATCGACGTCCCGGTCCGGAGCAACTTCCGGGAGGGGATGTCGGTCCTCGAATACTTCATCTCCACCCACGGCGCCCGCAAGGGCCTCGCCGACACCGCCCTCCGGACGGCCGACTCGGGCTATCTCACCCGGCGCCTGGTCGACGTCGCCCAGGACGTGATCACCCGCGAGGATGATTGCGGGACGGAAGAAG
The DNA here is from genome assembly GCA_038221095.1 of Candidatus Limnocylindrales bacterium. Taxonomy (GTDB): domain Bacteria; phylum Chloroflexota; class Limnocylindria; order Limnocylindrales; family CSP1-4; genus Palsa-1033. The sequence continues at coordinate 5,058 of JBBRIM010000160.1, read as the reverse complement.
GAAGCTGGATCACCCGGCTGGAATCGGCCGAGATCGCGAGCAATGAGAAGGGAGCGTTTGCCCGCCGGCTCGTCGGCCGCCTGGCGGCTGCCGGTGTCATCGCCCCGGCCACCGTGGCCGCCGCTGATGAGGCCGCCGAGGCCAAGCCCCGCTCAAAGTCGAAGAAGGTGGTCGCCCCGACCGAGACGGTCCTGGTCGCCCGCAACGAGCAGATCACCGAGGCACTGGCCAACCTGATCGATGACTCCGGCGTCGACGAGGTCGTCGTTCGCTCACCGCTGACCTGCGAGGCCCGCTACGGCGTCTGCCGGGCGTGCTACGGCCGCAACCTTGCGACCGGCGAGCTGGTCGGGGTGGGTGAGGCCGTCGGGATCATCGCGGCCCAGTCGATCGGCGAGCCGGGCCCCCAGCTGACCATGCGGACGTTCCATACCGGCGGCGTCGCCGGCCTGGACATCACCGCCGGTCTGCCCCGGGTCGAGGAGCTGTTCGAGGCCCGGGTGCCCAAGGGCAAGGCCGAGATCAGCCATATCGACGGGATCGTCGAGATCATCCGCGACGCCCAGACCAAGGTGAAGGTCACCAGCCGGGAGTCGTACGACACCTCGATCGTCATCCCGGCCGGCGCCGAGCTGCTGGCCGCCGCGGGCGACGCCGTCGAGGCCAACCAGGTCATCGCCCGCCTCGAAGGTCAGCCCGACGTTCAGTCCCCGGTCAAGGGCTTCCTGGCCCAGGAGGGCGGCGAGCTCGTCGTCCGGGCCGAGGACGTGGTCGAGCGCGAGTACGTCATACCTCACCATGCCAAGCTCAAGGTCGAGAACAACCAGGAGATCCGGGCCGGCGATGCGATCACCGACGGACCGATCAATCCGCAGGAATACCTCGACACCCGGGGCAAGGATGCCGTCCAGCGCTACCTGGTCAAGGAAGTCCAGAAGGTCTACCGCAGCCAGGGCGTCACGATCAACGACAAGCACATCGAGATCATCGTCCGGCAGATGCTCCGCAAGGTCCGCATCGACCAGCCGGGTGACGTCGATCTGCTGCCGACCGAGCTGATCGATCGGCTCGAGTTCGAGGAGGCCAACAACCGGGTCCTGTCCGAGGGTGGCGAGCCGGCAACGGCCCAGACCGTCCTGCTGGGCGTGACCAAGGCTTCGCTCAATACCTCCAGCTTCCTCGCCGCCGCCTCCTTCCAGGAGACGACCCGGGTGCTGACCGAGGCCGCGATCAACGGGGCCAAGGATCACCTGATCGGACTCAAGGAGAACGTCATCATCGGCAAGCTCATCCCGGCCGGGACGGGCGCGCCGCAGAACGTCGCAGCGGCCCGTGAGCGTGCCCGTCGAGCGGCCATCGAGGCCCTTGCCGGCGAAGCGCTCGAGGGACTCGGTGCCGAGTTCGAGCACAACCCGTTCCTCGAGGACGGTGCCAGCCGTCCGGCGGACGACGAGACGGCCGAGATCGCCTCGTTCCTTGCCGCCCGGCCGGCCGACGATGACAGCAGCGACGACGAGGAGCTGGCCAAGGTCTTCCTGGCCGGCGACCACGCCGACCGACAGGCGGCTGCCGACCAGCGGGCAGCCGACGAGCGCGCTGCCAATCCGTTCCTGGCCGAGGACGACAAAGCCAAGGAGCCCGACCTGGCCTGACGCCAATCATGGAGCGGCGCCGATCGACGTTTGACACTCGATCGGAGCCGCTGATATTCTCCACTTTCGTGGCCCTCGTGGGTCGAGCGCACCTGCGTGCGCGTTATGGACCCTCGCAGCCTCACGAACCAGGTCAATCCGGTCCCCGCTCGGGCCCGACCCGGGCGCCGCTCGACCGGAGCCCTGCCAGAAAATCGACGTGAAGGGAGTCTCGTCTTCGTGCCGACAATCAGCCAGCTCGTGCGTCATGGGCGCAAGCGCAAGATCTCGAAGGTCAAGGCGCCTGCCATGCGCAAGAACTGGAACAGCCTGAAGCAGCGCCAGGAGTCGATTCCCGGCGCGCCGCAGAAGCGCGGCGTCTGCCTCCAGGTTCGGACGATGACCCCGAAGAAGCCGAACTCGGCTCTCCGGAAGATTGCCCGTGTCCGGCTCAGCAACCAGATGGAGGTCACGGCCTACATCCCGGGCATCGGTCACAACCTCCAGGAGCACTCGATGGTCCTCGTCCGGGGCGGCCGGGTCAAGGACCTCCCATCGGTCAAGTACCACATCATCCGGGGCACTCTCGACGCTGCCGGTGTGCGTGACCGGAAGCAGGGTCGGAGCAAGTACGGGGCCAAGGCCGCCGGCGCTGTGAAGGGCAAGAAGTAGATGCCACGCCGTACCAGCATTGCCCGCAAGACCAAGTACGAGACGATTCCGCTCAACCGGACCACGGCCCGCTTCAGCGCCACGCTGATGCATGACGGCAAGCGGATCCTGGCCGACCGGATCATCCGCCAGGCCCTCGCCCGGGCCGAGGCCCAGGCCCACCGGCCGGGGATCGAGGTCCTCGAGGCGGCCCTGCGCAACGCCACACCGATCATCGAAGTCAAGCCCCGCCGGGTCGGCGGAGCCACCTACCAGGTCCCGGTCGAGATCCGCGGCGATCGTCGCCTCTCGCTCGGTGTCCGCTGGCTCGTGCAGGCCGCTCGGAAGCGGACCGGCAAGAGCATGGGCGAGAAGCTCGCCGCCGAGTTCGTCGATGCCATGAATGGCCTCGGAGCCGCCGTCAAGCGGCGCGAGGACACCCACAAGATGGCCGAGGCCAACAAGGCCTTCACACACTTCAAGTGGTAGTCAGTACCACCACCCGGGAGAACAAGACCACCGTGCCACGCCAAGTTCCGCTTGCAAAGACGCGGAACATCGGAATCATCGCCCATATCGACGCCGGCAAGACGACGGTCACCGAGCGGATCCTTTTCTATACGAAAAAGATCTACAAGCTCGGCGAGGTCCATGAAGGCGCCGCCACGATGGACTGGATGCCCCAGGAGCAGGAGCGGGGGATCACGATCACCGCGGCGGCTACAACCGCGTTCTGGGGCGATCATCGCATCAACATCATCGATACGCCCGGGCACGTGGACTTCACCGTTGAAGTCGAACGGAGCCTGCGCGTGCTCGACGGCGCGGTCGTCGTCTTCGACGGGGTGGCCGGGGTCGAGCCCCAGTCCGAGACCGTCTGGCGGCAGGCCGACCGCTACGGCGTGCCGCGCTTCTGCTTCATCAACAAGCTCGACCGGACCGGTGCCGACTTCTGGCACGGGGTCGAGTCGATCCGTGACCGGCTGGGCGCCAACGCGGTGCCGATTCAGATCCCGATCGGCCGCGAGGATGGCTTCCTGGGGATGATCGACCTGGTCGAGATGAAGGCGGTCTACTACCGCGACGAGCTGGGCAACGAGATCGAGGTCGAGGAGATCCCGGCCGAGCTGCGGGCCGAGGCCGACAAGCACCATCACGCGATGATCGAGGCCGTCGCCGACATGGACGACGAGTTGACCCAGAAATACCTCGAGGGCGAGTCGTTCACCGTCACCGAGATCAAGCGCGGCCTGCGCCTGGGCACCCTGAGCACCCGGCTGATCCCGGTCCTCGGTGGATCGGCCCTGCGCAACAAGGGCGTCCAGCGGATGCTCGACGCCGTGATCGACTACCTGCCCTCGCCCCTCGATGTGCCGCCGATGATCGCCCTCGACCCGCGCACGGGCGAGGAGCTGACTCGCCGGCCCGACGACTCGGAGCCGTTCAGTGCCCTGGCCTTCAAGATCGCTGCCGACCCATTCGTGGGCAAGCTGGCCTTCTTCCGGGTCTATTCCGGGACGCTCAAGGCCGGCTCGTACGTGGCCACGATCAACGCCAAGAAGGGTGTCCGGCGCGAGCGGATCGGCCGCCTCCTGCAGATGCACGCCAACCACCGCGAGGAGATCGAGGAGGTCTACGCCGGCGACATCGCCGCTGCGGTCGGCCTCAAGGACACCTTCACCGGTGACACCCTGGCCGATCCCGACCACCAGGTGATCCTCGAGTCGATGAACTTCCCTGAGCCCGTCATCGAAGTGAAGATCGAGCCCAAGACAAAGGCCGACCAGGACAAGCTGACGATCGCCCTCCAGCGCCTCGCCGAAGAAGACCCCACCTTCCGGGTCAAGACGGATCCCGAGACGGCCGAAACCCTGATCGCCGGGATGGGCGAGCTGCATCTCGATGTCCTGGTCGACCGGATGGTCCGCGAGTTCAAGGTCGCCGCCAACATTGGCAAGCCCCAGGTCTCGTATCGCGAGACGATCCGGAAAGCCGCCGAGGGCAACGGCCGGTTCGTCCGGCAGACCGGCGGCAAGGGCCAGTACGGTCACGCGATCATCAAGATCGAGCCCCAGGAGAAGGGCGCCGGGTACGAGTTCGTCGACAAGATCGTCGGCGGCACCATCCCGCGCGAGTACATCAAGTCGGTCGATGCTGGGATCCGCGAGGCGCTCGAGACGGGCATCTACGCCGGCTTCCCGGTGGTCGACGTCAAGGCCACTCTGATCGATGGCTCGTACCACGAGGTCGACTCCTCGGAAATGGCCTTCAAGATCGCCGGCTCGATGGCCGTCAAGGACGCCTTCCACAAGGCCAGCCCGGCGATCCTCGAACCGATCATGCGGGTCGAGGCCACCACCTCGGCCGAGTTCATGGGTGATGTGATCGGTGACCTGAACAGCCGCCGTGGCCAGGTCGAGGCAGTGGATCAGCGTGGCGGGACCGAGGTCATCCGGGCCTTCGTGCCGCTCTCGGCGATGTTCGGCTACGTCACGGACCTTCGTTCGATGACCCAGGGCCGGGCAACGAGCTCGATGGAATTCAGTCACTACGCAGAGGTCCCCGCGAGTCTCGCGGCGGAGCTCGTCGCGAAGTCGAAGAACTAGCTGCGGTCGGGGAAGAGGAGCAGACGAGATGGCCAAGAAGAAGTTCGAGCGGACCAAGCCGCACGTCAATATCGGCACGATCGGTCACATCGACCACGGCAAGACCAGCCTGACCGCCGCGATCACCAAGTACCTCGCCCTCAAGGGCGGGGCGGAGTATCGCGCCTTCG
>JBBRIM010000159.1:0-6543 GCA_038221095.1 Candidatus Limnocylindrales bacterium | reverse complement strand
CGTTAGCCATTAGTTTGTCTTCGGGCTTCAGTGGATTCACGAACATCTGATCCATGACATCAGAATCGAGATCATAGCCATCGTGATTTTGATGAGCCTTGCGAAAGAGCGCAAAGGTGCGTGCGGCGATCGCTTGGGCCTTTAACGCTTCGATCGGCCAGCTCGCGGGCATCTCGGCCGGGACCACGCCGCGCAGGTACAGGTCCATGCCCAGTTCGTTGACCGCGATCACGCCGTTCGAGGTGGCCAGGATTCGGATCGTGGCGCGGTAGGTGTCGAGGTTGCCCGGCTTCGAGTCGACCTGGATCCGACCCGGATCCGCTCCCGATCGGATGCGCAGGTCAGCCACGTTCGAGACGGTCTTGACGAGGCCGACGCCGGTCGCCGAGCTGACCTGGATGGCAAACCCATTGCCCGACCGCCAGACGGCCGCCCGCGCCCCGATCGGGAACGCGCCGCTGATCCCGTCGATGGTGAATGGTGCTCCCCGACCATGGAGCACGATCGGGCTGGCCGCCGTCGGCGAGCCCGGTGCCAGGACCAGGACACGAACCGGCGCCGTCGGGCTCAGCACGGCCAGCGTCGTGCCCTGGTAGTAGTGGGCGACGATCGCGGCGGCCGGCTGTCCGGCAAGAGACCGCCCGCGCGCGCCGTACTGGCTCATGCCCAGGCCGTGACCGTAGCCCCGGCCGTAGAACGTCACCGAGCCGGGCTGGACCGGGATCGGGCTGACGGGCGCAATCAGACTGGGCGAGGGCAGGGCCCGCGGCGTCGGCAGCGGCACTGCCGAACCGGCCGCCGACGCTGCCGGGGACGGGCTGGCCGAGGCCCAAGCCGATGGGCTGGGCGATGGGCCGAGCGAAGGGCTCGCCGAAGGCGAGCCGCCGGGCGCCGGTGGGAACGACTGGGCCGGCCACGGTCCACCGGCCAGGACCGGTGCAACCGGCCCCAATCCCAGCACGAGCAGCACGGCCAACGTGCCCGCCAGGGCCGGGCCGATCGAGCTTCGGCGAATGGTCCCCGGCCGGACGCCGAGGGTCGTCCCCGAACCTGCCATCCACTCCTTCGGTCCGACGGAGGGCCCGCCGCTGACCATGCGTTCGTGTAGCGTACCGACCATGACCCCGTTGCGCTCCCGGGCCGGCTGACGTGGCGACGACGATTCACGCGGCCGAGATCGTCCTCGGCCTGTTCCTGATCGCGTTCGTGGCATGGGACGTGTTCAACACGGTGGTCGTGCCCCGGCCAACTCCGTCGGTCTACCGGCTCGCCCGGAACCTTACCCGCTTCTCGTGGCGCGGCTGGTGCTGGCAGGCGCGTCGGATGGCATCGGGCAGCCGCCGGGAGCGCTGGCTGGCCGGCTTCGCCCCGCTCCTCGTGCTCGTCCTGCTCTTCGTCTGGGTGGTGGTCCTGGTCATCGGCTTCGGCCTGATCGATCACGCCCTGGGCGGCGATTTCGAGCCACCGATCACGGGCTTTGGGACCGCCCTGTACACGGCCGGCACCGGCCTCCTGACAATCGGCTTCGGCGACTTCGTGCCCACGGCTGCGCTCACCCGGGCGATCGTCCTCGCCTCGGCCGGACTGGGCCTGGGCACGGTTGCCCTCGTCATCACCTACCTGTTCTCGTTGTACGGCTCGTTCCAGCGCCGCGAAGTCCTCGTGACCACCCTCGACGCCCGGGCGGGCGCGCCGCCGTCGGGCGTGGCGCTGCTCGAGACCAGCCGGCGGCTGGAACTGCTCGATGAGTTGCCCACCCTGTTCGGCGAATGGGAGCGCTGGGCCGCCGAGGTCCTTGACAGCCACCTTGCCTATCCGATCCTCGGCTACTTCCGCTCGACTCACGACAACGAGTCATGGGTCGCCTCGCTCGGGGCGATGATCGACGCCGCGGTCCTGGTGATGACCACTGTCCAGGACCAGCCCCGCGGCCGGGCCGAGATGCTGGTGGCGATCGGGGTCCACCTCGTCGAGGACGTCTCGGCCTACTTCGGCTTCGCCAACGACGGCCGCGTTGGGGTCGAACGGGCCGAGTACGATGCCGCCCGGGCACGTCTCGAGGCGGCCGGATTCGCGCTCGAGAGTCCCGACATCGGCTGGATCCTGTTCGCTCAGATCCGCAGCCGGTATGCCTCCCGGCTCAACCTCCTGGCCGACTTCTGGATGACCCCACCGGCTCTCTGGATCGGCGACCGCGAACGCGACGCACACCACCCCGGCAACAGCTGACCTCGGCTGGGCTCAGCCGGGGGACAGGTCCGGCAGCTCGATCGTGGCAGCGGCCGCCAGGGGCGTGCCTGGATGACAGGTGAAGTAGAGGACCTGGTGGCGTGTCGCGAGGTCCTCGATCGAGCGCGCCGCACGCTCGGCCCGGAGCGGGTCGAAGTTGACCAGGATGTCGTCCATCACCAGAGGCAGTGACTCCGCCTCGCGCCCGAAGTGCTCGACCAGTCCGAAGCGCATGGCGAGGTAGAGCTGTTCGGCTGTGCCGGTGGACAGCCCGGCCAGCGGAACATGGACACCGTCCCGTCGCTCGAGCTCCTGGATCTGCTTGCCCAGCGGGGCGTGGATCCGGACGTAGCGGCCGTCGGTCCAGGCCGCCAGTAGCGTCTCGGCTTCCTTGAGGACATCGGGACGGTGCTCGCGCTCGTAGCGACTGCGGGTCCGACGCAACAGGCCGAGGGCGATCGTGGTGACCGACCATGACTCGGCCAGGACGGCCATCTCGGTCAGCCGCTCGGCCCGCTGCTGACGAAGTTCGGCGGCGGCCGCCGAGTTCTCGATCTCGGCAATGGCCCGGCCCTCCGCGCCGAGTTGCTCGAGGGTCGCTGCCCGACGGGCCTCCAGCTCACGGTTCCTCTCGGCGACGGAGGCGAGCCCAGCCTCGACGTCGGAGATGTCGGCGATCGTGGCCAGGTCCGTCTCGAACGCAACCAGCGCATCGGCGGGACCCGACAATGCGACGAGGGTGCCTCGGGCTGCCTGGATCTCCCGCGCGACGTCGGTCCGGCGGTTGGCCTCGGCGATCGCTCCGCGCAGGCTCGCGGAATCTGCGGAATGGCCCTCGGCGAGGATGGCCGCCAGCCTGGTGGTGGCATCCTGGTGGCTGGCCCCGGTTGCCGCCAGGGCCGCCTCGACCCGTTCGAGATCCTGGCTGGCTCGCTGCTGCGTCCCGGCCGCGTCCAGGGCGTTGGCGAGGTCCCGACGAACCGCCTCCAGGCCGGCCAGTGGGTCGTCAGCCACGCGCCCGAGTCCGGCCAGGAACGCGGTGGCCCGGGACTCGAACGAGGTGAGTCTCGTGCCGATGGCATCGCGTCGACCTTGGATCCCATGCAGCGCAGCCAGGCTGGCCCGCGCCGCTGTTGCGCTGTCGAGCATTCGGGCGGCGGTCGCTCGATCCAGTCCGGCGGGCAGGCCGTGCGCGCTGAGCCAGGTGGCCCACTCGCCCTGGGCGCGCTCAAGGGCTTGACCTGCCGCCTGTTCACGCTCGCCCGCGGTGCGAGCCCGTTCCTCGAACAGGCGTACCCGGCCGAGGCGTTCATCGCGCCGGGTCGCGAGCGGGTCGGACCCCTGGATCAGCCCGGCCGGTGGGCGTTCCGGTGCGTGGCTCGCGACCGATCCAGCGATCGCGGTTGCAGCGCCAAGGAGGAGGCCAACGAACGCCGCCTGGGCCAGGGTCAGGCCCAAGAGGAGTGCGCCGCCAAAGCCGGCCGCGGCCAGGGCCAAACCTGCCCCCAACCAGGTCGGCGACAGCAGGGCAGCGCGAGCGATTGGTCCATCAGGTGGGCCGGGCCGACGGACCGGTTCCGCGGGCGTGGCAGGCGAGGCCGGGGGAGCTGGATCGATGGCCGCCAGGTCGGCCCGGGCGTCGGCCAGGTTGAGCTCGACAGCGGCGATCTGGGCGCGACTGGCCTCGAGGTCCCGCTCCGCCGCCTCGAGCGAGACCCGGAACGGTCCGCCGATCGCGCCCTGGGCAGCCAGCGAGTCATCGACCGTCAGCAGGCGAGCCTCATCCCAACCCGGGCCGAGGCGCCGGAGCGCATCGGCGAGGGCCGTCGCGCGGTCCATTCGATCATGCTCGAGCTCGATCAGCCGGGTCCGGTCGGCGCGGGCTTCGGGCAGGGCCGCGAGCAGGGCCTCGGCCTCGTGGTGGCCGGCCAGGAGCGCAGTCTCGACCACCACGCCATCGCGTTCGCCCACGGCCCGGGCCTGTTCCCGGCCGAGCTCTGCCGCCCGGTTGGTGGCTGCCACCAGGTCGCGTTCGGCCAGGGCCAGCCGCTCGAGGATGTCGCCCGGAATCGCGTCGGCGTCGACCGGCGCCGGCGGCAGTTCTGCCAGGGCCGTGCGGGCGGCTCCAAGGGCAACCCAGGACGGCCAGCCATCGCGCAGCCGCTCGAGCCGGTGGCGCTCGATTGCGATTGCCTCAGCCTCGACCGAGAGCCCGGTCAGCTCCACCTGGAGGAGCTCGCGACGGCCGCCGGCCGCCCGGAAGATGGCCGGCGGATCGAGTCCATCGATCTGGGCGTTGAGCGCGTCGATCTCGGCCAGGAGCACGTTCATCCGCGGGTTGCGACCCTGCTTGGCGAACAGCTCCGAGCGGGCCTTCTCGAGCCGGTTCTCGATCTCGACGACCGAGGTCGCCCCGGTGCCCATACCGGCGCCGTAGATCCGGGCGGCGATGTCGGCGGTCGACAGATTGGAGATCTGGGCCAGCTCGGCCAGCCCAAAGGCAAAGACGTTGTTGTAAACGTTGCGCTCGACACCCTGCAGGATTCGGGGGAGGAGGTCGGGGCCCAGGTCGTCGCCCTCCTCGTCAAGGAGGCGCAGCTGGCCGTTGCCCCCGGTCTGGCCGTAACGCTCGATCCGGACCGTGCGGTCGTCGCCGGTCCGGACGGTCAGCCAGCCACCGCGCCGACCCCCGGCCAGGGCCGGGTGGCTCTTCGTCTCGAAGCCGAACAGGATCGAGCGGACGAACGCCAGCAGGGTGGACTTGCCGGCTTCGTTGGCGCCCCGGATCAGGGTCAGTCCCGGTGCCGGCGCCAGGCGCCGATCGCGCAACAGGCCGAAGCCGTCGACCGCGATCTCGTCGATTCGCATCGGCCGTCCTCAGTCTGTGAGGTCGAGCTGGTCGACCACGAGCGCCTCGGCCGAGTCGAGCAGGGAGAGCAGGCGGCCGGTGTCGAGGCGTGTCCCGGACAGTGCCCGGCGGGCCCGGGGATGGTCGTACAGCTCGGCCAGGAGCGCGTGCAGGTCTGCTTCCTGGCCGTCGGCCAGGGCGGCCCGGCTTCGGCCGAACTCGCGCAGGGCCTCGCCCAGCAGGTCGCCTGCCTCGCGCCTGGCCACGAGATCGATCGACGGGCGCGTCTCGTCCCGGATCGACTCGACCCAGGCGAATGGGTCGCCGATGCCGAATCGCTCGCGGACGAGTCCGTGCAGGTCGGCCAGGACGTTGGCCCGGCGGAGTGAGGCGTGGATCGGGCCGCGGCCGGTCAGGTTGACCAGCGCCACGATCGATCGGCCGGCCGCGTCAACCGCCGCCTCGACGGCGCCGCCGATCGCCTGGATCAGGGCGTCTTCGGTCGGGATTGCGTCGATTGGGACGCTGATCCGCTGCCAGCGCACGACATCCATCGGGCGGAACTCGGGCTGGGCATGGCCGCGCTCGTCCACCTCGACGAGGTAGCAGCCGCGCGGGTCCGCCTCGCCTGGATCGCGGCCCTGAGGATTGCCGCAGTAGACGACCGTCGGATCGGCCGGGCGCAGGACGCCGTGGCGGTGGATGTGGCCGAGGGCCCAATAGTCCATCCCGCCTGCCCCGAGGTCGGACAGCGAGCACGGGGCGTAGTTGCCGTAACCCTCGATGCCACCCACGTTGGCGTGGAGCAGCCCGATCGCGAAGGGTTCATCGCCATCGCGCTGGAAGGTGGCGGCGAGATTGCGGTTCACGTCCCGGACGGCGTAGCTGATCCCGTGGACCCGGGCCAGCTCGACCCCGTCGCGCAGGATCGGCCGGCTCGTGACTTCCGTGGCACCGAAGCGATGGGCGAGCTCGGGCCAGGCGATTGCCGCTTCCCAGCCCGACAGGGGATCGTGGTTGCCGGCCACCACGAACGATGGGATCCGCCGACGGGCCAGCAGTTCCAGGCCGTCGCGGAAGGCGACCTGGGCGCGCAGGGTCCGATTGGCGCTCTCGAAGACGTCGCCGGCCACGAGTACCGCATCGACGTTCGCGTCGAGGGCCAGGCGGACGATTCGGTCCCAGCTGCGCAGAGTCGCGTCACGGAGCGCGGTGGCGACCCGGTCGGGAGCCGCCTGGCCGATGCCGAGGAAGGGACTGTCGAGGTGCAGGTCGCCCGTGTGGACGAACCGGAAGCTCACCCCCTCAGCGAACCTCGAGGATCCGGAACCCGATCCGACCCGACGGGATCACGACCGAGACGACATCGCCCGGGCTCCGTCCGACCAGCGCCGCCCCGATTGGTGAGACATTCGAGATCCGGTCCGTCCTGGGGCTCGCCTCGGCCGCGCCGACGATCCGGAACG
>JBBRIM010000158.1:0-6546 GCA_038221095.1 Candidatus Limnocylindrales bacterium | reverse complement strand
CAGCCCAGGCGAGCGGGCTGGACCCGGCGATCAGGCCGGCCGCTACGAGCGGCGCACCGACGCCGAGACCCCAGACCGTCCAGCGCGCGCTTCGACGGTTGAGGATCCGCGCACCAACGATGGTCGGGAAGAAGTGGAGCAGGGTCGTGGCGATGACAAGCGAGGCAAATCCGACGAGGTTGAGCCAGGCATGCGCCGGCTTGACTGCCGCCCAGGCGCTCACGATCGGCGGCCAGCCGGCCTCGAACAGGGTGGCCAGGCTCGCCCCGATGCCGACCTGGATGAGCGCGCCGACGTACCCATGGATGACCACGCCGCGGCTCGGTCCGAGCGCTCGATGCAGGGGCCGGACCGTGGCCACACCGGTGAGGGTGATTCCCGTGATGAAGACGAATCCGCTGATGGTTGCCAGCACGGCGTCGCCCGAGATGACGCCGCTGACGATGCCGATCGCCCCGGCCGCGCAGGCGAGGACCGCCGACATGCGCAGGCGGGCGTCGCTCGGCGGCGCCGCGGCAAAGGCCGCCGTGAAGAACGGCATGATCCCGGCGATCGCGACAGTCGCTCCGCCGGCCAGGGCCAGGTGGAGTGGCAACCAGTCCCCGTGTCGTGTTGCCGGTGGCAGGAACGTGGCCAAGGCTGCGGCTGCGAGGAAGGCGATCGCGATCCCGATGGCCGCCACGGCGACGAGCCGATCCGACGAACGGTCGATCGGCTGGGCGCGACGGCGGAGCGAGGACGGGTCGATCATGCTCCAGCGGCCTCGACGATCTCAGTTTGATCGGGTGTTGGCTGGCGAGGAAGGGTTCGAACGTTCGATCTCCTGATCCAGAGTCAAACGCCAGAATAGCGACCCGGTCATGACCCGTCCGCCGCGGATGATCGCCAACGTGCGGGTCGGCAGGTGGCCCGGGCACCAGCACAAAACGGGTGCGGATCGCGGTCGCCATTCACGAATCGGGACATAGCGCCCGTGAAAACGTGCCGAAAGGCACGTCTACGCAAGTCTCCGAAGGCCCTTAATGCCCAGAACGCGTTGGCCTCGATCGGCCCACCTGGAGGCAGCCGACGACAAGACCGACGGTGGTCTGAGGGATCGGTCGCATGACCAAGCTCGATGACGGGCTGTATGCCGCCCTGTTGGAGCGGGGCCTCTCCAGGCGTTCCTTCCTCAAGTTCTCGGCGGCAATGACCGCCGCCCTCGCCTTGCCCGGGTCCTACGCTCCGCGAATCGCCGCGGCTGTTGCCGCCGCGCCGCGGATCCCGGTCATCTGGCTCGAGGGCCAGGACTGCGCGGGCAACACCGAAGCCTTCCTGCGTGCCTCGCACCCGACGGCCGCCGAGCTTGTGCTCGACATCCTCTCGGTCGACTATCACGAGACGATCATGGCCGCCGCCGGCAAGCAGGCCGAGGCAGCGCGCCAGGCAACGATGGCGAAGTACCCGAACGGCTACATCGCGATCGTCGAAGGCTCCGTGCCGATCGCCGAAGGCGGCGTCTACTGCACCATCGGCGGTGTGGCCTTCAGCGAGACCGTCAAGGAGGTCTGTCGGAATGCCCTGGTCACCATCGCGGTGGGGTCCTGTGCGTTCGACGGCGGTCTGCCTGGGGCGAATGGTGGCGTGACCGGCGCCATCGGCGCGTCGCAGGCCGTCCCCGGGGCCAAGGTCATCAACTTGCCGGGCTGCCCGATGAACGTCCAGAACCTGACGGCGACGATCGTCCACTTCCTGACGTTCAAGACCTGGCCGGCAACCGACGCGTCTGGGCGGCCGCTGTTCGCCTACGGCCAGCTCATCCACGACCAATGCGAGCGGCGAGCACACTTCGAACGAGGCGAGTATGTCCAGGCCTGGGGCGACGAGGCGTCTCGCAAGGGCTGGTGCCTGTACAAGATGGGCTGCAAGGGCCCGGAGACGCTGGCCAACTGTCCGACAGCACGGTTCAACGACGGGACCAGCTGGCCGGTCAAAGCCGGCCACGGTTGCGTCGGCTGCACGATGCCGCGCTTCTGGGACCAGATGAGCCCGTTCTACCGGCGACTGCCCACACTGCCGCCGTTCGCGACCGACGTCACGGCCGACCAGATCGGGCTCGCGCTCGTCGGTGGGGTCGCCGGCGTGACCGCGCTCCACGGCGTGGGGAGCTACGTCCGCAAGCGTCGAGGGGACGCGCGGACGAAGGCGGAGCTCGCCGTTGTCAGTGGGCCATGGAGCCGGCCGGACGCCGAGCACGTGCCGGACGACAAGACCGCGGATGCTGGTCCCACCCAGGGAACCCCGAGCGGGAGGGTTGAGTGAGATGACGCGCATCGTGGTCGATCCGATCAGCCGGATCGAGGGTCACCTCCGAATCGAGGTCGAGGTCGCCGATGGCAAGGTGACCGACGCGTGGAGCTCGGGCACGATGTTCCGCGGGCTCGAGCTGATCCTCAAGGGGCGCGACCCGCGTGACGCCTGGGTGTTCGCCCAACGAGCCTGCGGGGTCTGCACCACGGTGCACGCCCTTGCGTCCGTGCGCAGCGTCGAGAACGCCCTCGGGATCCGGATCCCGCGGAACGCACGGCTCGTGCGCAACCTGATCGCCGGCTCGCAATACGTCCAGGACCATGTGATCCACTTCTATCACCTGCATGCGCTTGACTGGGTGGACGTCGTCTCGGCGCTCAAGGCGTCGCCGTCCGCGACCTCGGTCCTGGCGCAATCGATCAGCGACTGGCCGCTATCGAGCGCCACCTACTTCAAGGGCATCCAGGACAAGCTCGCCACGTTCGTGAACTCCGGGCAGCTCGGGCCCTTCGCCAACGGCTACTGGGGCCATCCGGCATACAAGCTGCCGCCCGAGGCGAACCTGATGGCGGTCGCCCACTACCTCGAGGCGCTCGATTGGCAGCGCAAGGTCATCCGCATCCACGGCCTGCTGGGAGCGAAGAACCCGCACCCGCAGACGTACGCCGTTGGCGGGATGGCCCTGGCGATCGACCCGAATTCGCCAACTGCCCTGAACGCTCGTGGTCTGTCCGAGATCGCCGAGCTGATCGCCGAGGCTGTGACGTTCGTCGACCAGGTCTACATCCCGGACGTGCTCGCGATCGCCGGCTTCTACAAGGATTGGGCGGCGCTCGGGCAGGGGATCGGCAACTACATGTCGTACGGCGACTTCCCGGAAGACGACTCGGGTCTGCCGTCGGCGTTCTACCTGCCCAGGGGCCGGATCATGGGCCGCGACCTGTCGACGGTGGCCCCGGTCGATCAGGCCGGCGTCGCCGAGACCGTCGCCCATTCCTACTACACGTACGACGGTGGTGACGCAACGGCCCTCCACCCGCTGCAGGGTCAGACCAAACCGAAGTACGCCGGGCCGACACCGCCCTTTGAGACGCTCGAGGGCCACGACAAGTACAGCTGGCTCAAGGCGCCGCGTTACGAGAACGAACCGATGGAGGTCGGTCCGCTCGCGCGGATGCTGGTCGCCTATGCGTCGGGGCAGGCCGACGTCAAGGCCGGGGTCGACTCGGTGCTCAAGGCCCTCGGCGTTGGGCCCGCGGCGCTTTTCAGCACGCTCGGTCGGATCGCTGCGCGGGCGATCGAGACGCAGGTCATCGTGCACCGGCTGAGCAAGTGGCTGACCGACCTGACCGACAACCTCGACACCGGCGACCTCGCGATCGCGGACACCACGATGTGGGATCCGTCTTCGTGGCCGGCCGACGCACAGGGCTGGGGCCTTGAGGAGGCACCGCGGGGATCCCTCGGCCATTGGGTGACGATCAAGGATCGGGGCATCGCCAACTACCAGCTCGTCGTGCCGAGCACCTGGAATGGTTCACCGCGGGACGCCACGGGCCGTCGTGGCGCATGGGAAGAGGCACTGATTGGCACGCCGGTCGCCGATCCAAGTCAGCCGGTCGAGATCCTGCGAACGGTCCATTCGTTCGACCCGTGCATGGCCTGCGCGGTTCATGTTTACGATGCCGACGGTTCGGCGTCGGTTGAGATCCGAGTGGTCTGAGCACTGCGATGGAAACCGTCGAGAGCCGACCGACGAAGGCACCTGACACGATCGTCGCCGGGCCCTGGACCGGGGAGGAACCGGTCCTGCCGCCCTCGATGCAGCGAGTCAAGATCTACGTCTGGCAGGTGCCGGTCCGGCTGACCCATTGGCTGACCTTCTCGAGCATCATCGTGCTCCGTGTCACCGGCGCGTATATCGCCGGTCCGTTCCTGGTCGACCCGAAGACCACGTTCAGGCGCGACGTCCGCTTCGTGCACATCGTGGCTGCCTTTGGGTTCCTCGCGTCCGGACTGATCCGGACGTACTGGCTGTTCGCCGGGAATCAGTTCTCGCGCTGGACGGCGTTTGTCCCAACGAATCGCCGCCACCTGCGCGAGTTGGTCTCGCAGACGAAGTTCTACCTGTTCCTTCAAAAGGACCTGCCCGGCATTCTTGGCCACAATGCATTGGCCGCGGGCACGTACTCCGTCGTCTTCGTCCTCTTCCTCGTTCAGTCGGTCACCGGCTTCGGGCTGCTCGCCATCCATGGAACGCAGCCCTGGGCGACCCTGTTCGGATGGGTGCCCTCGGTCATGTTCGGGGAGCAGGGAATGCGCCTCATCCACCACCTGCTGATGTGGGCGATCCTGGCCTTCTCGATCCACCACGTCTACAGCGCGGTGCTGGTCGACCATCTTGAGCGGAATGGATTGCTGTCGAGCATCTTCACGGGCTTCAAGTTCGTGCCTCGCTGGCGAATCGACGAGGCTCGTGACGGTGGCATCACCTACGAGACGATCGTCCGCCGCCAGGACGTCGAGGAGCTCAACGAGGAGGCCTTCGACGCCGTTCATCAGGCCGACGAATGAGCCAGCCTGATGGTCCGCTGCTCGTGATCGGCGTCGGCAATGTGCTGCTGCGCGACGAGGGCGTCGGCGTACGCATCGTTCGCGAGCTGGAACGACTCGCGAGCAACGGGTCGATCGCGCTGCCAGCCGGCACGCGCCTCGTCGACGGTGGCACGCTCGGCCTCGATCTGCTGCCGATGATCGCGGACGCCCGGGCCCTCGTGCTCGTCGACGCCGTCGACATCGACCGCGACCCTGGCGCGCTGACCGTCCTGCGTGGTGACGAGATCCATGGCGCGCTGGCCGGTCACGTGTCGCCCCACCAGGTGGGCATCAGCGACCTGGTTGCCGCGGCACGGTTGATGGGCGTCCTGCCCGATGAGGTTGCGCTCGTCGGAGTCCAGCCGGACGCCATCGAGATCGGGCTCGAGCTGACTGGGCCGGTCGAGGCCGCGGTTCCGCTGGCCGTCGCAACCGTCGAGGCCGAGCTTGCGCGACTCGTCTCGAGCGAACCACTGGCGTTGGTCTGATGCACGAGGCGGGTCTGGCCAGCGCGATCGCTGCAGCGCTGCATGACGCACCCGAGCGGCACGACGCGGCCTACCTCCGACTCATCATCAAAGGCGGTCACGACGACCCGGCGTCGTTCGATGCGGCGCTCCGATTCCACCTCGGCCTGTGTGCGCCCGAGCTCGAGATGGATCGACTCCAGGTCGTGCATGAGCCTATCGTTCGGTTGTGCAGCGGATGCGGGCAGCCATTTCTCCATGCCGACCCGCTCGGGCCGTGCCCGCGCTGCGGCGCGCCGGCACTGCGCACGGCCACCCCCGAGGAGGTTGAGCTCGAGTGGATCGACGACGCGCCGGGAGGGTCGCGGAGCTCCCCCGACGCCGCCCGCGCCGCCACTCACGGCCCGGGCCTCCGGGACGGCGAACCCGTCGGGCGAGGTTGACGAGATGTGCATGGCATTTCCGGGGCGCGTGATCGAGGTCGATCCACTCGGCGCGCTCGTGGAGACCGACGGTCGCCGCCGGCGTGCCTCGACCCTGTTCCTGCCCGACATCGCGGTTGGGGACTGGGTCGCCGTCGCGGCCGGCACGATCGTCGAGCGGCTGGAGCCAGATCAGGCGGCCGAGATTGAGGCCCTGCTTCGACAGGCGATCGAGCTCGAGCAGGCTGAAGAGACACACCGGGAGGCTGTCCAACCGGCGATTGACAGTCCAGCAAACCAACCCGCCGGAGAAGGAGCCTCCCATGTCCGATCGTCGTGAGCGCGTGGCGTCGCGCTGGCCTGCCATCCCGCAGAGCACCGGCGCGGGCATCGCGCTCGCCCTCGGCGCGGCGCTGATCAGCGGTGTGGCGATCTTCCTGAACGGCTTCGCCGTCAAGCAGCTCCCGGACCCGGCGGTGTACACGACCCTGAAGAACATGGTCGCGGCCACCGTGCTGGTGGCCGCAGTCCTCGTCGGCGGCGGCGCCCGCGACGTCGTGCGAGTCGATCGCAGGGGCCGTCTCGGGCTGCTGGTCGTCGGCATCATCGGTGGCGGTATTCCGTTCATCCTGTTCTTCACCGGTCTCGCGCAGGCGAGCGCACCCAGCGCGGCCTTCATCCAGAAGACCCTGTTCGTGTGGGTGGCCCTGCTCGCCGTCCCACTGCTGGGCGAGCGGCTCGGGATCGCCTCGATCGCCGCCCTCGTCGTCCTG
>JBBRIM010000157.1:0-6564 GCA_038221095.1 Candidatus Limnocylindrales bacterium | reverse complement strand
GCCCGGGCCAGCTCCAGCTTGGCGGGCACCCGGTCGACTGCGATGATCTGGCTCGCGCCGGCCAGGACGGCGCCCATGACCACCGACAATCCAACTCCGCCAAGTCCGATCACGACCACACGCGATCCGGCCGGCACCCGGGCCGTCTTCGCGACTGCCCCGACACCGGTCGAGACGCAGCAGCCGATCAGGGCGGCGACCTCGGGCGGGGTCCCGGCCGGCATCGGGATGGTCGCGCTCACCGGTACGACCGTGGCCTCGGCCATCGTTCCGATTCCGCAATAGGGGTAGACCTCGGAGCCGTCGGAGCGATGCAGGCGGGTGCTGCCGTCACCCAGGCGGTGGCGACTCGATCCGGACTCGGTGCACAGCCATTCGCGTCCCGAGCGGCAGGCGCTGCATCGACCACACGGGGCGTACCAGCTGAGGGCCACAAGCTGGCCAATGCCCAGGCCGGTCGAGATCGGGTCCACCCCGGGACCGAGGGCCTCGACCACGCCGGCGCCCTCGTGGCCCATCACGAACGGACCCGGCCGCGGCCACTCACCATCGCGCAGGTGGAGATCAGAGTGGCAGACCCCGCTGGCCAGGATCCGGACCTGGACCTCGCCGGTCCTGGGCGGATCGAGGGTCAGCTCCTCGATCGTGACCGGCCCGCCAGGTTGCTGAAGGACGGCGGCACGCACCTCGGCAGTGTGAACGGCCCGACGCGGGCCTGCTCAGTCATGGCCTCGCGACCGATTCGGGACTTGTGTTCGCTTGTTCAGGCTTGTAGGCTCAGGTGGCGTTGAAACGGCGACGGTTCGCCGGCACCGCCGCGGCTTGCGACGATCGAATAGGAGGCACTTTGCAGATGCTGCAGCAGGTCTGGGCCAAGATCAATTCACACGAGCGCCTCGCGGTAATCGGGGCCGCTCTCATCGTGGCCTCATATCTCCTGGGTCTCGTGCTCAGCCATGGCTTTGTCTCTGTAGCCGGGACGGGCAGCCTCGGCCTGCTCGGCGCGATCGCCGTGATCGTGGTGGTCTACTTGAAGAACGCGCCCGACTCGAAGATCACCTGGCCGGCGCCGTACGCCACGATCCTGCTCGCCATCAGCGCTGTCGTGGCCGTGCTCGCCGCGCTCCAGTTGCTGCAGTTCATCGGGATCATCGGGTTGCTCGCCGAGTACGGAGGGATCTCGGTCCTCCTGGTCCTCGGGCTCAACTGGGTCGGCGCAGCCGTGATGGTGTGGGGCGCGTACCAGGAGTACCAGGCCAAGGCGCCCGCCGCCTGAGGCGCTGTTCCGCGCGAAGCTAGGCCGCAACCACCTGGTTGCGGCCGGCACCCTTGGCCATCGCCAGGCCCACGTCGCAGGCGCCCAGCAGCTCGGCCAGGCCATCGTCCGGCCCGAGTTCGGCGCAGCCGGCTGAGACCGTCGCCGAAAAGCGCTGACCGTTAGCGCCCTGGAATGACTGCTCGGCGAAGGCGCTCCGGATCTCCTCGGCGATCCGGAATGCGTCGTCCCGACCCGTCCCGTCGAGGACGGCCACGAATTCCTCGCCGCCGTAGCGGGTGACCATGTCGCTCGCCCGGAAGCGGCTGCGCAGGAGGGTCCCGAACGCACGCAGCACGGCATCGCCGGCCTGGTGGCCGTGGAACTTGTTGAATGCGCCGAAGAGGTCCAGGTCGAACAGGATCGCGGCCAGGGGCGGCCGCTCGGGCACCGGCAGGCGCCGGCGCGACGCGATCATCCGCTCGAGGCTCGGCTCGAAGTGGCGCCGATTGAACGTCCCCGTGAGCGAGTCCCGGATCGACGCCTCCATCACCTCGGCGTGGAGCTCGGCGTTGGTGATGGCCAGGGCTACCTGCGTGCCGAGCAGCTGGACCACCTCGAGCTCGAGCTCGTTGAAGCGGTCGTGTGAATCCTGACGGACCATGGTGAGGGCGCCGACCACCACCTGGTCGCGAATCAGCGGCACGGCGACCGTGGCCATCTCCTCGGGGCTGCTGGCCGCGGCGGTCGAGGCCGGGAACTGGCGTCGCCCGAAGGTATTGTCGAGGACCGGCGCGCGGTCGCGGATTGCCCGGCCGGCTGCCCCTTCGCCGGGTCGGATCTCGGCGCCGATGTAGGCCAGGTTGCCACCCCCGATCGCCTGGATCCGGTAGGTCCCGTCGCGCCGATCGAGCAGGGTCAGGATGGCATGATCGGCATGGACGACCTCGGTCAGGCCGGCCACGATCCGGTCGTACAGGATCTTGCCGTCCAGGCTCGAGTTGACCGTGCCGCCGAAGCTGACCACCCGGCCGAAGAGCTCGGCGCGCTGGGCCAGGCGCCGCCGCTCGCGGGCGAGGGTCAGGGCGGAAGCCAGGCGCTCGGCCACGAGGCGGAGGATGTGGAGGTCGTGCTCGTCAAGGACCTCATGGTCGGACTCGACGTTGACGATCCCGAGCAACTCGTCGCCGGCCATCAGGGGGGCGCAGACCTCGCTCCGCAGACCGGTCGCCGCGCCGACGTAGTCGGGATCGACGTGGACGTCGGGCACCAGGGCAGGCCGGTGGGTCCGGATGACCCGTCCAATCACGCCGGCCGTCCCGTCAAAGACAGCGATCGGCCGGTCGTAGCCACGCTGGGCGCCCATTCGCAGCTCCGTCGGCGAGCCGCCGAGCTCCTCCCCGAGGTAGATCGAGCTATGGCTGTAGCCGAAGGAACCGACCAGCAGTTCCATGACGGCCTCGAGCGAACCTGGGTCCGGACCATCGGCAGCCAGGGTACGACCAACTGCCTCGATTCCGGCGCTCTGGCGATTGCGCCGCCGCTCCGAGGCGTTCTTGGCCCGGAGCCGATCGAGGGTGACCTCGAGGGACGAGACGGTCTGGCGGGTCCCGATCGCAAGGACGATGCCGACAGCCGCCAGGACGAGTCCCGGTTCGGCTCCACTGGCTGCCCGGACCGGATCGCCGATCAGTGGAGCGACGAATCCCAGGCTGGACAAGAGGAGGGTCGCGATTGCCTCGCGAGATCCGAACGCGGCAGCCATCCCGATGACCGGGATGTACAACGCCGCCAGCGGGAAGGTCGTTTCGTCGGCGGTGGCGTACGAGGCGGCGGCTACGAACACGACGGCCAGGGTCAGCCGGGCGAGCTGCCATGGGTCGAACTCGAGCTGCCCCGAGGTTGGCCTGCCGTGGATCCGGGTGCGCGCCGTCAGGACAGCCTGGACCGCCACGAAGGTGACGGCCAGGACCGTCAGGGCGGCCTCGTTCGGGCCGTGGTCCAGCAGGTTGACCAGGACCGTTGGGACCGCGAGGGCGAGGGCGAGCAGGACGTGCGGATCAGAGCGGACTCGCCGGCCCAGCCGACCGGCCGTTCTGCCGGCCCCCGCGTTCGTCCTCGAGGCGCGCTCAACACGCGCCACCCTCGTCATGCGCGGAAGTGTTGCCCGCGGACACCGCCCAGACCATGGCTCGGGGGTCCTCCGCCGGTCAGCCGATCGTCCGTAGCGGGGCTGGCGCTCCGGGCCGGGACGGGCTAGCCGATTTCGTGGTGCTTGCGGCAGCGGGCCTCGTAGCGCTCATCGCCCAATCCGCCGATCACGACGAGCGGGTCGCTCGCGGAGGCCGGCCGGCCATCGACCAGGCGCTGGGTGCGTGACGCGGCCTCGCCGCAGGTGATGCAGATCGCGCTCAGCATCAGGATCTCGTCGGCGATCGCCAGCAGGTCGGGCACGGGACCGAATGGGCGGCCGAGGAAGTCGCGATTGAGGCCGTTGACGATCACGGCCCGGTCGCGATCAGCCAGCCGCTCGACCACGTCGACGAGCCCGGCATCGAAGAACTGGGCCTCCTCGATTGCCACGACGTCGGCCCGCGTTTCGGTCACCACGGCCTCGATCGCCCCGGATGTTGCGACGGGCCGGGCCGGGAAGGCCACTCCGAACCGGCTGCGGACTGTTTCTGGCTCGGTCCGATCATCGAGCGCCGGCCGGATCAGGACTACCTTGCGCCGGGCAATTCGGGCCCGCTCGCACAGCCGGATCAGCTCGGCGGTCTTGCCACTGAACATCGGCCCGGTGATCACCGTGATCGAGCCACGCGGATTGAACATCAGCCTTAGCCTAGCCGAACGGCTGTGCCGCGGGCGCTAGCGTGATGGCTTGAGGGTGACCCGTTCGATGATCCCGATGGCCGGAGGATCGGGCCAGCGGGCCTTGAGTGTCCCGATCGCGAAGCCGAGCGCGTCGCGGGCAGCGAGGAGACCGCCGGCGCGCGTCTCGGTCACCAGGATCCGGGGCCTGACCGGGGCAAGTTCCGTGCCGTATTCAGCCCGGAAGCGGGCCTGCCAGGTTGCACAGGCACGTTCGACCTGGGCCTGCAGGCCGATGGCCGTGGGCGCCCCCAGAACGACGAACTCGTCGCCGCCATCGCGGGTCGAGACGGTGCCCGGAATACCGGCCAGCACCCGGGCGAACGAGCGCAGGACGCGGTCACCGAGGGCCTGGCCGAAGCGCGTGTTCCAGGCTCCAAAACCGGCCAGGTCGATGAATGCGATCTCGATCCCGGCCCGGGACAGCCCCGGGACCTCGCTCATCAGCCGGCCGAGGTCGGCCAGCCACGTCCCCCAGGCCAGGCCCGACCGTCGGTCGCGGTGCTCGATCGCCAGCTGGGGCCACCGCCAGCGCTCGGCAAACGGCACTTCGAACCCGGCCAGCAGCTCCGCCACGGCCCGGGTCGTCCAGATCGTGTCCGGGCCTGCTGCCCGCCACCAGCCGTCCCGGTCCTGGAGCCCGGCCAGGGCAAGGGCCGTCCGGGACGGGTCGAACTCGGGGTCGGTCTGACCGAGCAACTCGGCCGCTACGAGGGTGGTCAGCACATCGACCGGGCCGCCACCGTCGCCCCAGCCTCCGAGCGCATCCTCGGCACGCTTGACGAACCCGATCAGCGAGGCGGCCAGTTTCGGGCGGAGACCGAGGGCGATCAGGCCGCTGGCGAGTTGGGCGCTGACCGACGCGAGCGGCCGATCCCGGAACGGGGCCTCTGAGCCACGCCCGATGCCCTCATCGATCAGGGCACTGGCGGCATAGCCGTCGGCAATGGCCAGCGCGAACGGGTGAACCCGGCGGAGGAGCCGGGCGCGCCTGGTCAGGGCCCATAGAGCGAACGTGTCAGACCAGGCGTGGCGATGGGCGGCATGGCCGGCCAGGACCCGGCGGGTTGCCGGCAGTGCCCGGGCCAGGAGTTCCTCGGCCAGTTCGCGGGCGGGGCCGTCGACGGCGATCAGCGACTCGAGGAACTCGCTCGACTCCGTGATCACCAGCGGTTCGATCAGGCGGGCATAGAACCTGCCCGGGTCCGCCTGGCGGACCGATTCCTCGCCCGGTCGCCACGCCCGCCACGACGCGTTTGGGCCAATGTAGGCCGGCCGGGTTCCGCCAGGATCGAGGGCCAGGGGCCAGGGGTAGTTGTCGCTGGTCGCCGTGCTGGCGGTCAGGACGGCGCTGGCATTGGCCGTCGCCCGGCTCGACCAGGCAGCAAGGAGCCAGCCGATGTCGATTGCCTCGCCGGTCGACACCTGCAGGTCGAGCAGGACGGTTGGAAAGAGGGGCTCAGTGCGTGGATCGGCCGCCAACAGGCGATGGAGTGCCTGGCGCCCGATGGTGCCCGGTCGGACCGGGACGTGCGAATCGGCTCGGCGCACGATGGTCACACCCGGGGGCGTCAACGACAGGTTCTCCGGTCCGTGGGACGAGCCCTCCGCGCCTGGCACTGGCCGCGATCGAGGCTCGACGCCATTCCTCGGCAGTAGAGCACCTTTCGTCGGGGCCCCACACGGTACGAAAGTACTACTCGGCCCGTGGGGTCACGCTCGGGTGGTGCACCGGCGCAACGGGCCAGGGTCCCGGAGGGGAAACCTCAGGCCCCGGTGCCGTCGCCGATCGGCAAGATGAACCGGATCACCGTTCCGCGGCCGGCCAGGCTGATCGCCTCGATCGTGCCCCCGTGGGCCTCGACGAGGTGTCGGGCGATGGCCAGTCCCAATCCGGAACCGCGCGATTCGCTTGACTTGGCGAAGCGGTCAAAGAGGTGCCCGGCCACCTCGGGCGCGATCCCGGCACCGCTGTCGGCTACCTCGATCGACACGCCTTGCCCGCCCGCCGTCCGCCTCGCCGAAATCGCGACGGTGCCGCCCGCGGGGGTATAGCGCAGGGCGTTGGCCACGAGGTTGTCCAGGACTTCGCGGATCCGGACCGGGTCGATCTCGAGGAGCGGCAGGTCGTCCGCCGGCGCCTGCGCGACAACGATCCGGACGCCGCCGCCGGCAGCCATCGTCTCGAACGCCCGGGCCGCCTCGTTGATCACCACTCCAATGTCGGTCGGCTCGCGGTGGAGTGGGAGCGTGCCCGCCTCCGACAGGGCCACGGTGCGCAGGTCTTCGACCAGCCGTCCCAGGATCAGGGTCTCATCGAGGATCGCCGCCAGGTGCTCCGCGTCGGCCGGGTGGACGCCGTCGACGATCGCCTCGATGTTGCCCCGGACCACGGCCAGCGGGGTGCGCAGCTCGTGGCTGACATCGGCCAGCAGCGA
>JBBRIM010000156.1:0-6592 GCA_038221095.1 Candidatus Limnocylindrales bacterium | reverse complement strand
GGCCTGGTCGGCTACCGCCCGGGCCGGTCGCTCTGATGCCGGTCCTGTCCGACGGCAGCCTGGTCGCCGACCGTAGCTCGGCCGGACGAGGGTCAGTCAGCGGCGCGTCCGAGGCGTCAGTCGGCGATCTGCCGGCTGCTGTACTCTTGCAGTTGGCACCGGCCGCCGAAGGATCGGCGATCGTGATCCTGACCGAGCGAGCCACTTACGACGGAATCCACAGCGGCGAGGTCTCGTTCCCGGGCGGCAAGGTCGAGCCGGGCGATGCCGACCTCGAGGCAACGGCGCTGCGTGAGGCGATCGAGGAAGTCGGCCTCGACCCGGCCGGCGCGGGCGTCGAGCTGCTCGGCCGGCTCGACGAGATGCTGATTCCGGTCAGCCGATTCAGCCTCACCCCGATCGTTGCGGTCGCG
Organism: Candidatus Limnocylindrales bacterium; assembly: GCA_038221095.1. Taxonomy (GTDB): domain Bacteria; phylum Chloroflexota; class Limnocylindria; order Limnocylindrales; family CSP1-4; genus Palsa-1033. The sequence goes on along the minus strand of JBBRIM010000156.1, from coordinate 6,179 downwards.
TGGCGGCGGCCTGTCCTGCAGGCGTCACCGGCCGAGGTCGCCCGGGTCATCGAGGCCCCCCTCAGCGTGTTCCTGCCCGGTGCCCCGATCGAGATCGTGGAACGGACGATCGGCGACCGGCCGCTCCGCTACGGCGGATACCGGATCGACGGCCTCCACGTCTGGGGCGCCACGGCCCGCATCCTCGGCCAGCTCGGCGCCCTCGTCGCGCAGCTGGGTCGCGAGTCTTGACGACGTTGTGCGGCTCCAGGTCCCGCCTCATACCTCCCAGGTTTCAAAGGCGTGCTTCTGAGCGTTTCGGGCCCCGGCGCTGGCCTGAAGTGCGAATCTGACCCGAGATCTCACGCACGAATCCTGGCCCTCCGAGCGGCAAACGGCCGTCCCCACCTTCCTTCGCGCACCCAAAAGCCTGCCACTGAAACATCGGGGGTATCAAACGGTCAGCGGCGGGAGGGCGCGCTGTCCGAGATGGACTCAGGCGGCACACCTGCCGGAGGTCGGGCGTCCCTTCGCCGACAGGGGCGGCCGTCAAGAGTGGGACGATGACCGGGGAGCACGATCAGGCATCCGGGGTCGCGGCTGCGCCTCATCCGGGTTGGGTCATCGACGATCGCCCGCCGTTGATGACCCGCTTCTTCGGGGCAACCGCTGTTCTGATCCTCGTGGGACTGCCGCTGATGGTCGTCCTCGCGTACGGCACGCTCCACATCTGGTCGGCCGCCGCGTCCGACTGCCAGGTCTTCGAAGCCGGCGACCGGTTTGGGGTCATCTTCATCTTCTGGCCGCTCTTCTCGTTTGTGCTGTGGGTCGCCTACTCCGTCCCGATTCTCGTGATCGGTCGAGCCTCCGTGAGGATTGGCCTGGTCGTCGGACTCGTGGTCGTCACGGCAATCGCGGTGTGGTTCGTCTCGGGCACGGCCGACATGATCCGGGCGGACGCGGTCGATAGCGGGATGTCTTGCCCCACGGGCGAGCCGACCTGGTGGCCGTCAATTCTTCCGCCCTGACGCTCGCGCAGCCAGCTCGGCGTGGTAGTCGCGGACCTTGGGCGCACAGGAGTAACGGTCGCGCCCGTGACAGCCTTCATACCCCACAGGTTTCAAAGGCGCGCTCCAGGGAGCTCCAGGCCTCGGACGAGGCCCAATACTCGACCCTGAGGCGCCACCTCGAGCACGAAAGGCACTCGGCAGAGCGACAAGCGGCCGCCTGGACCTTCAATCAGGTGCCCGAAGGCCGCCGTTGAAACATCAGGGGTTTGAAGCGGTCGGCGGCGGGAGGCCGGGGCGGGACGCCGGGGCGGGTGGGAAGCTGGCGGCTGCAGGTCGCGCAGGTCGCGCAGGCAGAGCAATGGACTCCGGCAGGGGGCTAGAGCGGCTCTCCGTGGCGCGGGTCGTAGGGGGCGGGACGCTCGTCGAGCAGGTGGCCGTCGGCGGGGGTTGAGGGCGCGGTCGGCGGCAGGACGCGACCGTCGACGATCGCGACGCCCGGGCGCAGGCTCAGGATGTCGGCGGGAAACTCCACCACGATCGCGCGCATCTCGGACAGGTCGGTCGTGGCGCCGTGGAGGACGCCTGCGGGCCACAGGACTGCTTCGCCGGCGAACACCCGGGTCCGCTCGGACCCAACTGTTACGAACCCGCCGCCCTCGATCACCACGAACCAGGCCGTGTTCGGGTTGGAGTGGGGCTCGATCGTGGCATACCGGCCGAGGGCGAGCTCGGCAACCACTCCGGCCGGCCCGGATTCGATCACGGCCGCCTGCACGTTATGGGTCCCGGCAGGTCCATCCGGCCGGCGCTGTCCGATCCCGAAGCGTCGAATCTCCACCGGTCAGCGGGCCGCCACGGTCAGCGCGCCGCCACGGTCAACGCCCGGCCACGGTCAGCCCGCCCCACCACGCTCAGCGCTCCACCACGCTCAGCGGCGCTTGCGGGTCCGCTTGGTCGGCGTCGCCCGCGTTGCCCGGCTGGGCCGGGACGTCTTGGCCCGGATCGTGGCCTCTGGGTGGGCATACTTCTGGCGACTGAGGTAACGCTGGCGGACGAGCTTCTGCTCGTAGCCGGCGAGGATCGGCGGGAAGCGCATGAACCGGATCCAGACCAGGACGACGCAGGTCGTCACGATCGTGGCGAGCACGAACAGGAAGTCCCACACGAAGACACTGAAGATCAGGAGCAGGCCGAAACCGATGATCCCGGTCCACAGCAGCCATTCGTACAGGTCGAGGTACGGCGGGTGATGGCGGAGCTGACGGGTGCGGACCGCATACAGCACGCACAGCGCGACGAGCATGACCAGCGAACCCAGGGCAATCGGGTAGAACAGGTCGTGGAAGTGCGCGGCGCTGAATGACTGGAACAGGTAGTCCCAGGGAAGGAGGTTCACCGGTGCTGATTCTCCTGTCGGACGGCGGCTGAGTGGTCGGCCGAGGGTCCGGAGTATGCCACGCCGGGCTATACTCGACCGCAGGTGCGGCAGCGTCGGCCGACGACGACCCCGAGTGCGCAGGCGCGCCCGGCTGGTCCTGAATCGGGGCGGCCCGCGAGGACAGCGAACGCTGGAGGGAGGTAGCCCGGGTGCGAGCCCTGCTCTCGGTGGCGCGTCGCGATGGCATCAGCACGTTCGCGCGAGAGTTGCAAGCGCTCGAGGTCGAGATCTACGCGACCGACGGGACGCGGGAGCACCTCGCCGAGGATGGCATCGAGGTCGGCTCGATCTCGGACCTGACCAACGTTCCCCCGCTCGTCGGTGGCCAGGTCAAGACGTTCCACCCGGCCGTGTATGCGGGAATCCTGGCCCGTCGCGATGACCCGGCCCAGCTCGAGGAGCTGGCCGCCTATGGCATCGGGGCGATCGACATCGTGGTCGTCAACGTCAAGCCGTTCGCTCCCCAGGTCGGCGCCCGCCAGATCGCCCTGGCCGATGTGATCGAGATCATTGACGTGGGCGGGGTGGCCCTCCTCGGTGCGGCCGCCCGGAACTACGCTGCCGTGGCCGCGATCGCCAACCCAACTCACTACGGTCGGGTGGCCCGCGAACTGCGTGAACTGGGCTCGCTGTCCGGTGAGCTCCGCCAGCAACTGGCGGCGGAGGCGTTCGGGATCGTCGCGGCGTACCACGCCGAGGTCGCCGCCTACATCGACCAGGTCTCCGGGACCCAGTTCCCCACCCGCCTGGCGATGGTCCTCGAGAAGGTGGAGGACCTGCGCTATGGCGAGAACCCCCACCAGCGGGCGGCTTTCTACCGCGAGACCACCCACCGCAGTGGCACGCTGGCCGACGCCCGCCAGCTGCAGGGCGGTCAGCCCAGTTTCAACACCCTGCTCGACCTCGATGCGGCCTACCGGATCTCCAAGGACTTCACCGCTCCCACGGTGGCCATCGTCAAGCACACCGATCCGGTTGGCATGGCCTCCCATGACGAGCTCGTCGAGGCCTACCGCCACGCCCTCGAGACGGATTCCGTGGCCGCCTTCGGGGGCATCGTCGGGGTCAACCGCGAGCTCGACGGGGCAACGGCCCGGGAGATCGCGGCCAACTCGTACGAGGCCGTGATCGCCCCGGGCTTCTCGGAGGCGGCCCTCGGCATCCTTCGCCAGAAGTCCGGCCTGGAGTTGCTGGCCGTGCCGCCCGATCCAACCGAGGGCCTGCGCGACTACGGGATCGCCAGCCTCGATTTCAAGCGGGTCAGCGGTGGCCTGCTGGTCGAGAGCCAGGACTCGCTCGAACTCGACAAGCGCCAGCTCCAGGTGGTCACCCGCCGGCGGCCCACGCTCGAGGAGCTGACCGACCTGCTGTTCGCGTGGCGAACGGTCCGCCATGTTCGCTCGAACGCGATCGTCCTTGCCCGGAATGCGGCGACGGTCGGGATCGGCGCGGCCCAGGCCAGCCGCCAGGTCTCGGTCGAGGTTGCCCTGCGGCGGGCCGGCGACCGGGCCCGGATGTCGGTGATGGCGAGCGACGCCTACTTCCCGTTCCCCGACGGGATCGCGATGGCCGCCAACGCCGGCGTCAGTGCGATCATCCAACCCGGCGGCTCGATCCGCGACGAAATGGCCATCGAGATCGCCGACCGACATCACCTCGCGATGGTGTTCACCGGTCGCCGCCACTTCCGCCACTAGGCGCACCCCCGAAGACTCGCCGGAGGCCAGCCAATGGAACAGCTCCTCGCACTTGAGATGGTCCGGGTGACCGAGGCCGCCGCGATCGCCGCGGCCCGGGTGATGGGCCGTGGTGAGAAGGACAACGCCGACCGGGCCGCCGTCGAGGCGATGCGCCGGACGATGGATGAGATCGACATGGCCGGCACGATCGTGATCGGCGAGGGTGAGCGCGATGAGGCGCCGATGCTGTTCATCGGCGAGGAGGTCGGCCGCAAGGGCGTCGAAGCGCGCGAGGCGGCGACAGCGATTGATATCGCGGTCGACCCGCTCGAGGGCACCAACCTGGTGGCCCATGGCCAGGCCAATGCGATCACCGTCCTGGCCGCGTCCGAACGGGGGGGACTGCTGCACGCCCCGGACACCTACCTCGAGAAGCTATGTGTCGGGCCCGGTGCGGCCGGCAAGGTGGACATCACCAAGAGCCCGACCGAGAACTGCCATCGGATTGCCGAGGCACTCGGCCGGCGGGTTGCCGACATCACGATCGTGATCCTCGAGCGACCCCGGCATGACGACCTCATCGCCGAGGTCCGGGCGGCCGGCGCCCGGATCAAGCTGATCTCCGATGGCGACCTCTCAGCGGCGATCAGCACCTCCGTCTCGGGCACCGGCGTGCACGGCGTGATGGGCATCGGCGGAGCGCCCGAGGGGGTGATCACCGCGGCCGCACTGCGCTGCCTCGGGGGTGAGATCCAGGCGCGTTTCCGATTCCGCAACGACGAGGAGCGGGCGCGGGCCAGGCAAATGGGCAACGATGACGACGAGGCCCGGGTCTACTCAACCGCCGGTCTCGCGTCGGGCGACAACCTGGTCTTCTCGGCGACCGGGGTCACCAGCGGCGACCTCCTCGCGGGCGTGCGCTTCTTCGGCGGCGGGGCCCGGACCCATTCCCTCGTGATGTCCTATCGCGAGGCCCTCGTCCGGTTCGTCGACACGGTCCAGATGTTCGACCGCTCACGCCCGCCGAGCGTCCGCCTCTAGCGCTCGCCACGTCCCAGCCGCTCGCTCCCAGGCCGCGACTGGTCGGACTGAGCCAGGGCCTTCGGCGATCTCCCGGCGGCGACGGGCCGTGGCGACCGACTCCTTCCAGCCGGGCGGGACGAGGCCGGCAGCGAGGTCGGCCAGGGGAGCCAGGACGAACAGGCGCTCGGCCGCCGACGGGTGCGGAACCTGGAGCAGGCGGGCGGCCCGGCCCGGGTCGGCGTCGGCGTCGAGCGACCTGGCCGCCGCCGGCCGCTCGATTGACAGTTGGGCGCGCCCGAAGACGAGCAGGTCGAGGTCGAGCTCGCGCGGGCCCCAGCGCCGCCCGGCCTGGCGGCCAAAGGCCATCTCGAGTCCTTTCAGGGCAATCAGCAGGGCGGTGGCCCCGGTGGCTGGAACCGGACCGGCCGGCACGTCCAGGGCGACGGCCGCGTTGCGGAACTCGGGTTGATCGAGGACCCCGACCGGATCCGTGGCGTAGAGCCGCGACACCGCCACGAGCCGGACGCCGGGCAGGGCGGCCAGGGCATGTACGGCCGCCCAGAGGGTGGCCGAGGGATCGCCCAGGTTGGCGCCCAGCCCGATGTAGGCCCGGACCCTCCGGCCTGCCATGTCCACCTCGCGGTTCGCTCGCCCGGCCGTCGCCCATACACTCGGGAGATGCGACCGGTGACCGTCCTCATCTTCCACCCGCAGGCGCCTCCCGGGGCCGGCCCGCTCGAACGTCGCCTGGTCGCGGCGCGCGATCGGTTGGCCGGGCTCCACGAACAGGGGTTCGCCCGGGCCGGGGCCACCACGGTGCGCCGGCTCAGCGGTCCAGCCGACCGGCGCCCATTCGGTACCCGGCTGGCGGAGGCGCTGGCGGAAGTTCCCGCGGGCGGCGTCGTCGTGCTCGGTTCGGGCGCCATGCCCCTGGCCCAGCTCGCCGACCGACGCGCCTTCGTCGCCTGCGCCCGGGGCGATGGTCCACCGGCCCTCGCCAACAATCGGTACTCGGCTGACGTCGTGGCCGTGGCCGAAGTCGGCTGGCTG
>JBBRIM010000155.1:0-6615 GCA_038221095.1 Candidatus Limnocylindrales bacterium | reverse complement strand
TGCACGAGGAGGCCCCGCCGGACACCCTGGGGCGTCTGGGCCGTTCCAAGCTCGGCTCGATCAAGGGTCTCCACGATTCGTCCATCGGTCACCCGCTTGACCGTTTCGGCGATGGCGAGGACCGGGATCGCCGCACCGTGGGCCCGGGTCGCGAGGACGACCGAAGCCACCAGGTCAGCCGAGACGAGAGGACGGGCGGCATCGTGGACCAGGATCAGCCGGTCGGGATCGTCACCGCCGGCTTCGCGGGCGAGCCGATCGACTCCTGCCGCAACGGACTCCTGGCGGCGGGGGCCGCCGAGGACGACATCAACGACCTGGCCGGGCAGCCAGCTGGCCCCGCGAACCTCCGACAGACGATCGCCGGACGTGACGACCACGATCCGGCCGATCTCGGGAGCGCCGGCGAGGCGCTCCAGGGTCCAGGCCAGCAACGGGCGGCCGCCGATCGACACGCTGAGCTTGTCGGCGCCGCCCATCCGCCGGCTCCCCCCGGCCGCCACCACGACGGCATCCACGGTCGAGCGTCCGGTGGCCCTGGTCACTCGGTCCGGGGCTGGGCGAAGATCATCCGGCCGGCGACCGTCTGGAGCACCCGGGTGACCGTGACTTCGAGCTCACGGTCGATGAACCGGGCTCCGCCTTCGACCACGATCATCGTGCCGTCGTCGAGGAAGCCGACGCCCTGGCCGGCTTCCTTGCCATCCTGGATCACCTTGACCCGCAACTCCTCGCCGGGCAGGACGGCCGGCTTCACCGCGTTGGCCAGCGAGTTGATGTTGAGGACTCGCAGGCCCTGCAATTCGGCCACCCGGTTCAGGTTGAAATCGTTAGTGAGGATCGCCCCGCTGTAGCGCTTGGCGAGCGCAACGAGCTTGGCATCGACCTCGCTGACATCGCGCACCTCGTCCTCGATGATCTCGATCGGGGTAGGCGAGTCCTTCTGCATCCGGGCGAGGATCTCCAGCCCCCGCCGGCCGCGATTGCGCCGAAGGGTGTCCGAGCTGTCGGCGATGTGCTGGAGCTCCTCGAGAACGAAGCGCGGGATCACCAGGGTGCCGTAGATGAAACCCGATTCGACGATCTCGGCGATCCGGCCATCGATGATGGCGCTGGTGTCCACGATGATGTGCGGGTCGCCCTTGTGGATCGTGGCGTCCTCGGACGACTCCGGGCGACGAAAGATCCCGATCGCCTCGGCGGCCAGGATCAGGTCCTGGCGTTTGGCCACGGTCAGCCCGACCATCCCCAGGCCAAAGCCGATCGAGGTTGCCAGCGGCAACCAGCGTCCCAGCGGGTCGGGGAAGTTCGACAGCGGCGCGCCAAGCAGGAGGCCCATCAGCAGGCCGAGCAGCAGGCCCCCGACCGCCGTCACGAATTCGGCCGTCGAGAGGGCCTGGACGCTGCGCACGATCCAACTGGCCGGCACGACCGTGAGGTAGGGCAGGATCGCGAAGCCGACGATCAGCCAGGCAACCGTCCAACCGGCCAGGATCAGCCCGTAGGATGACCCGGTTCCCAGGAACAGGCCGCTCGCAGTCGCCAGGCCGAGCCCGATGAACGCCCCGAGCGCGGCGCCCAGCAGGCGGATGATGCGGATCACGGTCCCTCGACGTGGACGGGAAGCGGCCGGAAATGCCCGCTCCCGGGGGTGAGCCCGATGAGCCGCCAGCCTAGCATCGCCGGCCCACGCTCGTCACGCTAGGAACGTCAGGCGAGCGCCCGTTCAACCGCCTCGCGCAGGGTGGCCACGGCGACGACCTCCAGGCCGTCGACCGCGGGCGTCGCGCCACCGCGGCTGGCCCGTGGGACGATCGCCCTGGTAAAGCCGAGGCGGGCTGCCTCACGCAGCCGTCGCTCGAGGCCACCGACCGAGCGCAGCTCGCCCAGCAAGCCGACCTCGCCGATCGCCACGGTGCCCGATCTGACCGGTCTGTCGCGGAACGAGCTGGCCAGGGCAATGGCGATCGGCAGGTCGAGGGCCGGTTCGTCGAGGACGAGTCCGCCGGCCAGGTTGGCGTACACGTCGTGGCTGCCGAGGCCAATTCCCGCCCGCCGACCGAGCACCGCCACGAGGAGGGCCAGGCGGTTCTGGTCGATCCCGCTGGCGGTCCGCCGGGGCGTGCCATAGGCCGTGGCGGCGGTCAATGCCTGGACCTCGACGAGGAGCGGTCGCGAGCCCTCGAGCGTCGGCGCGACGACGCTGCCCGGGGCACTGCCCTCGTGCTCGGCCAGGAACGCCCGGGCTGGGTCGCCCAGGGCCGACAACCCGCGGTCGCCCATTTCCAGGACCCCAACCTCCTCGGTCGAGCCGAACCGGTTCTTGGTGGCCCGGAGCAGGCGGAGGGTGGCGAAGCGCTCGCCTTCCAGGCCGATCACCGCGTCGACGAGGTGTTCCAGCGTCTTGGGGCCGGCCAGCGAGCCGTCCTTGGTCACATGTCCTACGAGCACGACGGCGATCGCGCCGCTGCTCGATCCACTGCCCGATCCGCTGCCTTTGGCCAGCTCCATCAGCCTGAGAGCCGACTCGCGAACCTGGCCGACGCTGCCGGCCGCGCCGTCGAGATCGTCGACGGTAGCCGTCTGAATCGAGTCGACGACCAGGACGTTCGGCCGTTCGGCCGTGGCCAGGTCCACGATCCGATCGATCGACGACTCGGCGACCACCCGGACCGACTGGCCGGCGAGCCCGTCGACGAGCCCGAGGCGGGTTGCCCGGAGGCGAACCTGGGCCGCCGACTCCTCGCCGCTGGCGTACAGGACCGTGCCGGACCCGGCAATGCCGGCAGCCGCCTGGAGGAGCAGGGTCGACTTGCCGATTCCCGGCTCACCGCCCAGGAGGACCACCGAGCCGGGCACGAGTCCACCACCGAGGACCCGGTCGAGTTCGGGCAGCCCGACGCTCAGGCGAGGCAGGTCAACGTCGGTGACCCGGGCAAGGGCCTCGGGCTGGTCACCCGGACGAGGCGCGGACGAGCCGGCCCGCGGGCTGCCCGTGCGGGCAGCCCGGGAGGGCTCACGGATGAGGGTTTCGACGAGGCTGTTCCAGCCGCCGCAGTTGCGGCACTGGCCCTCCCAGCGCAGGAATGCCTCGCCACACGACTGGCAGACGTAGCGACTCTGGGCCTTGGCCATCTCCGGCCGGTCGCTAGACGGCTTCGACTGGGGTCTTCTCGTCCGCAGCGTGGATCTCGAGCCCGGCCTCGGCACCCTTGTCCACGAGGATCGTCGTGCCCGGCTCGTACTTGCCGAGCAGGAGGTGCTCGGCCAGGACGTCCTCGATCATGTTCTGGATCACCCGGCGGAGCGGCCGGGCGCCGTAGGCGCTGTCGTAGCCGATCTTGATGATGTGGGCCTTGGCCGCCTCGGTGACCTCGAGCTTCATCTCCTGGGCTCGCAGGCGGTCGCGCACCCGGGCGAGGAGGATGTCGACGACCTCGCCGATTTCTTCGACCGTCAGGCTGCGGAAGACGACGGTGGCGTCGATCCGGTTGAGGAACTCCGGCCGGAAGCTCTGCTTGAGCTCGGCGGCGACCTTCTCACGCATCAGCTCGTAGGAGGCCTCGGCCCGGGTGGCGTCGGTGTCGCCCTGCTTGCGGAAGCCGAGCGACGAATTGGTCTGGAGCTGCTTGGCGCCGAGGTTGCTGGTCATGATGATGATGCAGTTGCGGAAGTCGACCCGGCGGCCCTTGGCATCTGAGAGATGCCCGTCCTCGAGGATCTGGAGCAGGATGTTGAAGACCTCGGGGTGGGCCTTCTCGACCTCATCGAGCAGGACGACCGCGTAGCTCCTGCGCCGGACCGCCTCGGTCAGCTGGCCGCCTTCGTCGAAGCCGACGTAGCCGGGGGGTGCCCCGACCAGGCGGCTGACGTTATGGCGCTCCATGAACTCGCTCATGTCGATCTTGATCAGGGCGTCCTCGCTGCCGAACATGAACTCGGCAAGCGCCTTGGCCAGCTCGGTCTTGCCGACGCCGGTCGGGCCCAGGAAGATGAACGAGCCAATCGGCCGCTTGGGATCCTTGAGGCCGGCCCGGGCCCGGCGGACGGCCTTCGACACGATGTCGATCGCCTCCTGCTGGCCGATGACCCGCTTGTGGAGCGCCTCTTCCATGTGAAGCAGCCGCTCGGACTCCTCCTGGGCAATCCGGGTGACCGGGATCCCGGTCCACATCGCCACGACCTGGGCGATCTCCTCTTCGCCGACCGTTGGTTGCTCGGCGGTCACCTTGGACTGCCACTCGTTGCGGAGCCCTTCGACGAGGTCCTTCTGGGTCGCCTCGGCCTCGCGCAACTTGGCGGCTTCCTCGTATTCCTGGGCGTTGATCGCGGCGTCTTTCTCCTTGGTCACCCGGTCGAGCTCGCGCTGCGCCTCGCGCAGGGCGGGCGGCGCCGATGCATAGCGCAGGCGGACCCGGCTGGCGGCCTCGTCGATCAGGTCGATCGCCTTGTCCGGCAGGTGCCGATCGGTGATGTAGCGGACGGACAGGTCGGCCGCGGCCTTGACCGCCTCATCGGTGATCGTGACCTTGTGGTGCTGTTCGTAGCGCTCCCGGATCCCCTTGAGGATCTCGATCGTCTGCTCCAGGGTGGGTTCCTCGACCATGACCGGCTGGAAGCGGCGCTCGAGCGCGGCGTCACGCTCGATGTACTTGCGGTACTCGTCGAGCGTCGTGGCCCCGATGCACTGGAGCTCGCCCCGGGCGAGCGGCGGCTTGAGGATATTGGCGGCATCGATCGCGCCCTCGGCGGCACCGGCCCCGACCAGGGTGTGCAACTCATCGATGAACAGGATCGCGTCGTTCGTGTTGCGGAGCTCCTCGATGATCTTCTTGAGGCGCTCCTCGAACTCACCCCGGTACTTGGTTCCGGCGACGAGCGAGCCAATGTCGAGGGTCAGGACGCGCTTGTTCAGGAGGGTCTCGGGGACGTCGCCCGCCACGATCCGGTGAGCCAGCCCCTCGGCGATCGCGGTCTTGCCAACGCCGGGTTCGCCGATCAGGGCCGGGTTGTTCTTCGTCCGGCGCGACAGGATCTGGATGACCCGCTCGATTTCCTTCTCGCGGCCGATCACCGGGTCGAGCTTGCCGGCACGGGCTGCCTCGGTCAGGTTGATCCCGAGTTGGTCGACCGTGGGCGTCTTGCTGGCCCGCTTGGTCTCCTGGGCCGACGGGCCGGCCGAGGACGACTGCGACAGGACCCGGATCACTTCGTGGCGGACCTTGTCGAGGTTCACCCCGAGCGACTCGAGGACACCGGCCGCGATCCCCTCGCCCTCGCGCACGAGACCGAGCAGGAGGTGTTCCGTACCGATGTAGTTGTGGCCGAGCCGGCGGGCCTCGTCGATCGCGAGTTCGATCACCCGCTTGGCCCGCGGGGTCAGGCCGACCTCTCCCACGACCGGGCGGTCACCCCGGCCGATGATGAACTCGACCGCGGTCCGGACCGTGGCCAGTTCGACGTTCATGTTCTCGAGACCGCGCGCGGCGACGCCCTCGCCCTCGCGCACGAGGCCGAGCAGGAGGTGCTCCGTGCCGATGTAGTTGTGGTTGAACCGCTGCGCCTCGTCCTGGGCGAGCGTCAGTACCTTTCGGGCACGGTCCGTGAACTTGTCAAATCGATCCATCGAGTCGAACGCCTGTTCCTCTTCCAGCGTCCAGGGGGACGCTTGGGCCATGCTAGCACCTTGACCCCGACGCGCAAACGACCCGCCGGGCGGTCCGGTGGGTCGTTGCTGGCGTGTCGGGCGAGTGTGCGCCCGGCCTGATCGGCCGGCGGCTGGTCAGCCCTTGGTGTTCTCTTCCATCGTCTCGCGGGCAATCTCGGCGATGGCATCCGCAGCGGCGGCCTCGTCGGTCGCCTCGTCGGCGGCGACGGTCGCGACGATCTTGGCGATCGAATCGGACGCCACGGCCTCTTCCGCTGCCTCGGCCTTGAGGACGGTTTCGACGACTTCGGAGGCGGCGGCCGCTGCCGGCGCCTCGTTGGCGTCATTAGCCGCAGCGGCGTCGTCGATCTGCTCGAGCTCCTCGGTCGCCGCCGACTCGATGTCGGCCTCGTCCTCGGCCACCTTCTGGCTGATCTCGGCGACCGCTTCGGCCGCGACGGCCTCCTCGGTCGCTTCGTCCTGGGCCACGGTCTCGGTCACGTCCTCGGCTTCGGCAGCGGCCAACTGCTGGCGTACCTGGGCAAAGGCCGACGCGAGCGTGTTGTCGATCCCGCCTTCCGGCTCCTGGACGGCGTCGGCCATCGAGTAGCCTCGCTCACCGCGTTCCGGCCGGGGCCGTCGCTCGGTTCGCGGTTCGCGGGCGGCGGGCGCCGCAGTGGGAGCCGCATCGGGCGGGGCCGGCCGGGGCGCCGGCGCTGTTTCCTCGGCCTGCTTGAGGCTGAGGCCGAGGCGATGGCGCTCCGAGTCGAGGCTGATGATCTTGAGCTTGAGCGTCTGACCCTCATGGACGACGTCACCCGGGTGGGCGACGCGCTGCTGGGACAGCTCGCTTATGTGGATCAGGCCCTCGAGGCCATCGCGGACCCGGACAAATGAGCCTAAGTTGACGAGCTTCGTGACGGTCCCGTCGATCACGTCGCCGACGTTGAAGTCGGCCACCGTGGTGT
>JBBRIM010000154.1:0-6648 GCA_038221095.1 Candidatus Limnocylindrales bacterium | reverse complement strand
GCAAGCGGCGAGGTCCACTTCCATTCGCGCTCCAGGGATCGTCTCTGGCGCAAGGGCGAAACGAGCGGCAACGTCCTGCGCCTTGCCTCGATCGAGCTCGACTGTGACGGCGATGCGCTCCTCATCAGCGTCGATCCGGCTGGTCCGACCTGCCACCGCGGAACCGGGAGCTGCTTCGACGGTCCCGGCCCGTCGGGTTTAGAAGCCCAGGCCGCCACCGCAGCCGCGGCACGGGGCCAGGGATTCGCCTGGCTTGAGACGCTCTGGGCGACGATCGCCGACCGCGCCGCGAACCGTCCGGCCGGCTCATATACGACGACGCTACTCGACGACGGCGTGGACGCATCCGGACGCAAGGTGACCGAGGAGGCGACGGAGGTCCTGCTGGCCGCCAAGGACGACGCAGTTGCTCAGGCAGCCGGCCTGGATCGAACGACGCTGCGGGCCGCCCTTGCCGCTGAGGCTGCCGACCTCATCTTCCACACGCTGGTCCTGCTCGGCGAACGGGGTCTTGAGCCGGCGGCGATGCTTGACGTCCTGCGCCAGCGCCACCGGCCGGATCCACTCGTCTAGGCCGACTCCACGCGAACGATCCGGTAGGCCTTCTTGCCGGCCCGCAGGACGAGGTAGCCGCCACCCAGCAGCGCCGGGATCGGATCGTCGACCGACCCGACCCGAACCTCGTTGATCGACAACCCGCCCTGGCCGATCGCCCGGCGGGCCTCGCCATTCGAGCTGTACAGGCCGGCGAGGACGGCCAATTGGACGATCCCTCCGGTCAGCGCGTCCCGGCCAACGGTGGCATGCGGGAGCTGCTCAAAGGCAAATGCCAGGGCCTCGGGTCCGAGGCTCGGCAGGGTCCTGCTGAAGACCGCCTCGCTCACCGCGCCGACCTGCTCCAGGACCTCCGCCCCGTGGACCCGCCGGGTGAGGTCGGCGGCGAGGGTCCGCTGGCCGAGCCGGGCTTCTGGCCGCAAGGCGCTCTCAGCCTCGATCGCCTCGATCGCCGCCTGCTCGAGGAGCGTGAACAGGCGCAGCAGCCGGCCCACCTCGATATCGTCCCGGTCGAGCCAGAACTGGTAGAAGGCGTAGGGCGAGGTCCGCCCGGGGTCGAGCCACACGGAGGTGCCCTCGGCGGTCTTGCCGAACTTCTGGCCCGTCGCGTCCAGGAGGAGCGGGTAGCTCAATCCGTGGGCGCCCTCACCCCCACCGGGTTCCTTGCCGGTGACCCGCCGGATCAGCTCGAGCCCGGCCGTGATGTTGCCCCACTGGTCGGCGCCGCCCATCTGCAGCTCAACGCCCCGGCTGCGATGCAGCTCAAGGAAGTCGGTGGCCTGCAGGAGCATGTAGCTGAACTCGGTGTAACTCAGACCGGCTTCGAGGCGATCCTTGACCGAGTCCTTGGCCAGCATGTACGGGATCGTGAAGTGCTTGCCCACGTCACGCAGGAAATCGAGCAGCTTGAGGGAGCCGAGCCATTCGTGGTTGTCGGCCATCAGCGCCCCGCTTGGCCCGCTGAAATCGAGGAAGCGTTCGAGCTGCAGGCGGATTTGTTCGGTGTTGTAGACCACCTGGTCGCGGGTCAGCAGGTTGCGCTCCGCCGAACGCCCGGACGGGTCACCGATCATGCCCGTGCCACCCCCGACCAGGGCCACCGGCTGGCCACCGTGGCGCTGGAGATGGAGCAGCCCGAAGATCGGGACGAGGTGACCGACATGGAGCGATGGGCCAGTCGGATCGAAGCCTACGTAGCCGGCGACCGGACGCGGATCGGCGAGACGAGCGGCCAGCGCGGGGGTCGCGCTGTGGAAGAGGCCGCGCCAGCGCAGCTCGGCCAGCAGGCCGTCGCCGCTGCCGGGGCTGGGATGGGTTGGCGTCACAGGCTGCGGCGCCCGGCCGTCACGAGTCGAGGGTAGGGAAGATCCTGTCCATGTCCAGCCCTATGCTATCGTGACCGACCGTATGCAGACCAGCCTCGCTCGGCGTCAGCGACACCGCCGCAATGGCAGTGCTCGCGGCTCCGGTGGCGGACGCGCAGCCTCCCGGGCGGCGATCGCCTTGCCGCTTTTCCTGTTCGGAACCCTCGCCCTGCTGGCGATCGTGGGGTTCGGCTCGGTGCTGGCCGCCTACACCTACTACGCCAAGGACCTGCCCGATCCGAAGGCCCTGCTCGACAACCTGACCTTCAGCCAGGAGACGGTTGTCTACGACCGGACCGGCAAGATCGAACTGGCCCGCTTCGGGGCGATCAAACGGAGGGTTGTCCCGTTCGCCCAGATGCCCCCGGTCCTGATCGACGCAACGACCAGCATCGAGGACAAGACCTTTTGGGCGAACGCCGGCTTTGACCCGATCGGGATCATCTCCGCTGCCCTCGACACGGTCACCGGGAAGGCCCGCGGCGCATCGACGATCACCCAGCAGCTCGTCCGCAACCGACTCCTGCCCGCGAGTGTGCTGGCCGGGCCCACCTACGAGCGCAAGATCCGCGAGATCATCCAGTCGATCCGGCTGACCCAGGAACTGCCGCCCGGCGATGCCGGCAAGCAGCAGATCATGGAGGCCTACCTTAACCAGAACTTCTACGGCAACCAGAGCTACGGAATCGCGGCCGCCGCCGAGAGCTACTTCGGGATCTCCGACCTGTCCAAGCTGGATCTCGCCCAGGCGGCGATCCTGGCCGGAATTCCCCAGTCGCCCACCGACTTCGACCTGGTCCAGAACGCGGTCGAACAGTGCAGCGTTCCGGTGGCGACGGGGGCGGCCTGCCCAGCGGCCAAGGTCCAGCTGGTCGTGCCTGCCGACAGCCTGATCGTCCAGCGCCGTAACCACATCCTCGACCTGATGAAAACCGAGAGCGTCCTGACGATCGGCAAGTACAGCGAAGCCGATTTCGAGGCGGCCCAGCAGGAGAAGGTTGTCCTCGCGCCGGCGGCCTCCCAGCGCTGGTTGGCGCCCCAGTTCGTGTGGCAGGTCCGCCACCAGCTCGGGACCATCCTGTGCCCGTCCAGCCCGGACGCCTGCGAGCAGGTCGATACGGGTGGCTACAAGGTGATCACCACCCTGGACTTTCGCCTCCAGGCGCTCGCCGAGAAGTGGACCAAGGCGGCGGGGATCGCCCCCAACCAGAAGGACACGGCGGCCTACCTGAAGTCGATCAACGTGCCGTATGAGTCGTGGATCAAGAACCTCAAGGGCCGGGGCATCTACAACGCGGCCCTAGGCGCGATCGACTACCGGACGGGCCAGGTCCTCGCCTACATGGGCTCGGCCGACTATTACGGTGCCCCGCGCGGAGGCCGGTTCCAGCCCCAGTTCGACGTGCTGGCCAACGGCTGGCGTCAGCCGGGATCGGCATTCAAGGCAGTCGGGTACCTGGCCGGGATCGAGGACCATGCCACGACCGCGGCCACGATGTTCATGGACGTCGTGACCAACCTCGGGGGCAACTACGCGCCATCCGACGCCGACCTGACCGAGCGGGGACCTGTCCGCCTGCGCCAGGCGATCCAGCTGTCGTTGAACATCCCGGCAATCAAGGCGGCCATCATCGAGGGCCCAGACAAGGTCTTCAACTTCGCCAAGCAGATGGGCATCGTCTGGCAGGCCAAGTCCAACCCGGGTGGCGCGTCCATCGCGATCGGCACGGTCGAGGTCCATTTCATCGACCTGCTCGGGGCCTACGGCGCGATCGCCAACTCGGGCAAGCTCCAGCCCCGGACCACCCTCCTGTCGGTGACCGAACCGAATACGGGCAAGGTCGACTGGCCGCCGGCCGGTGGCCTGCCGCCCGCCCGGCAGGCGGTCAGCCCCCAGGCAGCCTTCATCATGCAGGACATCCTGGCCTCGAACACGGATCCCAAGGCGAACCCGTTCTGGTCGATCCGGGCGGTCTACAACGGCAAGATCCGCCGGCCGGCAGCGCTCAAGACCGGAACCTCGACCGACGAGATCGATCTCGCCGCGATGGGCTTTCTCGCGCCTCCGAAGGACCCCAAGGCGCCGGCCCTCGCCGCCGGCGCGTGGATGGGCAACTCGGACAACAGCGCGCCACCGAACGGCACGGTCGCCCTCGAGACCGCCGCCAGCCTGTGGCAGTCGTTCCTCGAGGATGCCAGCAAGGGCACTCCGGTTGCTGCGTTTGCCCGGCCGCCGGCCGGCATCGTGCAGGCGACGGTCGATGCCAACAGTGGGATGCTGCCCGGGCCGTGGGCCCACGCGACGGTCAAGGAATGGTTCATCGACGGCACCGTGCCAACCCAGACCGACGATACCAAGGTTGGCGTCGCGATCGATTCGGCCACTGGGCTGTTGTGGCAGGACGGCTGTCTCGGACCGCAGGTGACCAAGGGCTTCCTCAATTTCTCGAACGTCGAGCCCGGTCATCCGACCTGGGTCAAGTTCACCAACGGCTGGGTCGCCCGGGCCCGCCGTGGTGTTGGCGTCCGGGGTGGCCCGAAGAACACGCCGACGGCCTATTTCCACTTCGGCTACATCTACCCGTTCGGGGCCACCTGGGGCGCGCCGTTCGCGCCGACTGCGAAGTGCCCGATCGGCGGACCGTCGCCCAGCCCGACGCCGCCTGGCTCGCCGCCACCGTCGGGCTCACCCGGCCCGTCGCCGTAGCCACAGGCTCCCAGGTCAGAAGCTGATCAGGGTCGCTCCGTCGCCACCCTCGCCGCGCTCCCCCGGCCGGGCGGCCCTGACCAGCGGGTGGACCCCGGCCGCCGCTCGGACGGCATCGCGCAGGGCGCCCGTGCCCACTCCGTGGATGATCGTGATCCGATCGAGGCCGGCGAGCGAGGCATCGTCGAGGTAGCGATCGAGCAGTTCGAGCGCCTCTTCAACCCGAGCCCCGCGCAGGTCGAGCGACGAGGCGACGGTTCGGATCCGGTCGAGGCGCAGGGTGGTCGTCGTGTTGTCCTTCGCTGCAGGGCCAGCCGGGATCGGGCGAGGCCGCCGGTTACGCGACTGCTCGACCGGGTTTGCCCGTGACGGTCCGACCGGCCAGACTGCCGCAAGGGTCTCGTCGGGCGGGGCCGGTTCGGCCGCGGGCGCCGCCGCGATGAACTCCAGGTCGGCGACGTCGGTCATCACCCGCAGATCGCCCACTTCGAGGGTCGCTCGCCGACCATTCTGCTCGAGCGCCGCGATCCGGCCCTGCCAGCCGCCCGAGCGGCTGCGGGCCTGCTCGCCGAGTTGCCACGTCCGGGGTTCGAGCGCGGCCGGTTCGGGCGCGACGGGTTCAGGCTCGGGCAGTCGGGCCAGCTCGGCATCCGCCCGGGCCATGGCCGCATCCAGGGTCCGGCCGGTGACCGTCTCTCGTTCGAGGCTCCGGCGAGTGGCCGCGACTTCCTCGTGCAGTCCGGCCACCAGTCGCTCGCCCTCGCTGCGAGCCGAGCGAACCAGTTCATCCCGTTCCCGGCGCGCCGCCCGGCGCTCGTCCTGGGCGACCTGGAGGGCCTCCGCGGCGCGTTGCTCGGCCAGGCGTGCGTGCTCCAGCCGGTCGCTCGTCTCTCCTTCCGCCTCGCGGATCGAGGCGAGGGTCTGCTCAAAGGAACGCTGCGACTCGGATAGGCGGGAGCGGGCGTCGACGACGATGGCCTGCGACAGGCCCAGCCGCTGGGCAATCTCGAAGGCCTGGCTGCCGCCGGGCAGGCCGATCGTGAGCCGATAGGTGGGGCTGAGGGTCTCGAGATCGAATTCGACCGAGGCATTGCGGGCGGCCGCGGTCGTATGGGCATACGCCTTCAGCTCGGCGTAGTGGGTTGTGGCGGCAACGAGGGCGCCGGCCCGGATGAAATGGTCGAGCAGCGCCTGGGCGAGGGCCGAGCCTTCGGTCGGGTCGGTTCCAGCCCCGAGCTCGTCGAGCAGGACGAGGGTGCCCGGTCCGGCTGCGGCCACGATCCGGATGATCGAGCGAAGGTGCCCGGAGAACGTCGAGAGGCTCTGGGCCACCGATTGCTCATCGCCGATATCGGCAAAGACATCGCCGAAGACCGGCAACCGGCCACCCGCCTCGATCGGAACGTGCAACCCGGCCTGGTGCATCAGGGCGAGCAGGCCAAGGGTCCGCAGGGTCACCGTCTTGCCGCCCGTATTCGGGCCCGTGACGACCAGGGCCACGTAGCCGTCACCCAGCCGGATGTCGATCGGCACCACTCGGCCGGTCAGGCCCGGATGTCGAGCGCCGAGCAGGACCACCTCGGAACGGCTGACGGTCTCCGGCCGGACCGCGTCCATCTCGGCGGCCAGACGCGCCTTGGCCGACCACAGGTCGAAGCGGGCGAGGGCAGTCAGGGTCTCGCGCAGCTCCGCCGACTGTGCGCCGACCAGGGCCGACAGCTCGTCGAGGATCCGCTCGACTTCGGTCCGCTCCGCGACCTGGGCTTCCCGCCAGGCATTGCCCAGCTCGACCGCGACAAGCGGCTCGACGAACAGGGTCTGGCCGCTGCCGGAAGCATCGTGGACGATGCCCTTGACCCGGCTCCGGGCGTCGGCCCGGACCGGCACGACGTAGCGCCCGTTGCGCAAGGTGATGATCGGCTCCTGCAGGGCGCCGCTGGCGGTCTCGGCCTGGACGAGGGCGTCGAGCCGGCGACGGAGCCGGTCGTAGGCGATCCGGACCGCCTGGCGCAGGCCGCCCAG
>JBBRIM010000153.1:0-6658 GCA_038221095.1 Candidatus Limnocylindrales bacterium | reverse complement strand
ACACCGGCTGTCTGCCCCGTGTCGGGGTCCATCCCCGACGGGACGTCGAGGCTCACCACGGGCCGCCCGGACCCGACCACGAAGCCGATCAGGCGCTCCTCCTCGCCCCGCGGGGCGCCCCGGAGGTTGTACCCGAGGATCGCGTCCACGACGACGTCGGCCTCGAGACATGCCTCGGCGAGCTCGGCGTCGGGCAGGTCGTATGCGGCGACGCAGCAGCTGACGTGCATCGCGAGAAGGGTCGCCAGTTGGTGGCGCCCGGCCTCGGTCATCCGGAGGGCGGGCCGGGTGAGAACAACCCTGAGGCGTGCCCCGCGATTGACCAGGTGACGCGCCGCGACCAGGCCGCCGCCGCCGTTGTTGCCGGGCCCGACGGCCACGACGACCGTGCGCCCGGCGAGCTCACCCCCGAGCTCGCGAAGCACGACCTCGGCCAGATGCGAACCCGCCTGCTCCATCATCTGGAGCAGCGTGATGCCGTACGCCTCGATCGCCAGGCGGTCCACCTCGGCCATCTGGGCGACGGTAACGCATGCAACGGTCGAGGCAGCCACCGGGACCGGGGCATCGTGAGTCGTCCACATGCCTTCAAGTTTGAGGCCAGCACGGCTTCGCCACTGTGTCCTGGCTTACGGCGGCTGCGGGACTCCGCGGGTACCGTCGGCGTTCACGCCAGGAGGTCGCATGCTCCCGACGCTCCCGCCCGCGCCCCGTCCGGAGGGCGAGATCCTCCACGAGGTCACGCGCTCGATCTGTCCCGAGTGCCGGAAGGTCATCGACGCCCAGGTCCTGCTGCGCGACGACGGCGCGTTCATGCGCAAGCGCTGCCCGGAGCACGGCTGGTTCGAGGGCCTCATCTACGCCGACGCGCGGGCGTACGTGGAGCAGGCGAAGTTCAACAAGCCGGGCCAGGCGCCGACCCGGATCTCGACTGAGAGTGCGAGCGGCTGCCCGCTCGACTGCGGCCTGTGCCCGGAGCACCGCCAGCACACCTGCCTTGCCCTGATCGAGGTCAACACGGCCTGCAACCTCGACTGCCCGGTCTGCTTCGCGAACGCTGGCGCTGGCTTCAACCTGACGGTGCCGGAGGTCGAGGCGATGCTCGACCGCTTCGTCGAGCTCGAGGGACACCCGGAGGTCGTCCAGTTCTCGGGCGGCGAGCCCACGATCCACCCCGACCTGCTCGAGATGATCGCGGCGGCGCAACAGCGCGCCATCAGCCACGTGATGGTCAATACCAACGGCCTGCGGATCGCGAACGATCCCACCTGGTTCGAGCGGTTCGCCGCCCTGCGACCGCTCATCTACCTTCAGTTCGACGGGCTCACCGACGAGACCTATCGGACGATCCGGGGCGAGCCTCTGCTCGCGACCAAGCTTCGGGCCCTGGACCGGCTCGCCGAGGCTGACCTCCACGTGGTGCTCGTCGCGGCGATCGAGCGGGACGTGAACGAGCACGAGGTGGGGCCGCTGGTGGAGTTCGGGTTGAAGCACCCGGCGGTCCGTGGCGTGATGTTCCAGCCGGTGACCCATTCGGGGCGCCACCCGGAGCACGACCCGATGCTCCGGATGACCGTCCCGGACGTGCTGCGAGCGCTCGAATCCGGCGGTCAGACGTTCCGGGCAAGCGACTTCGTGCCGATCCCGTGCTGCTCGCCGACCTGCAGCTCGGTCACCTACGCCTACCTCGGCGACGAGGGCGAGGTCATCCCGCTGACCCGGGTCCTCGAGGTGGACCAATACCTCGACTACATCACGAACCGAACGATGCCCGGGATCGACAAGGACATCCTCCATTCGCTCGAGGGGCTGTGGTCGGCGGGTTCCGTGCCCGGCGACCCCGAGGCCGATCGCTTCGTGTGCGCAGCCTGCGACCTCGACCTGCCGGCCTTCGTCGACCTGGCGCGCCGGGTGTTCATGGTCCAGGTTCGCGACTTCCTCGACCCCTGGACGTTCGACGTCAAGCGGGCGATGAAGTGCTGCATCGGCATCCTCCAGGACGACGGGCGGATGATCCCGTTCTGCACTTACAACACCGTGGGCTACCGCGAGGAGACGAAGGCGCGCCTGGCCGCGCGGCGCCGAGGCGGGCGAGCCATCCGGGTTTTGGAGCCGGTCCCGTGACCCGGCCGGTCGGATGCGTCGAGCCGAAGCCCGCGACGGACGCCGTGCTCGCCTGCTGCTCCGACCTGTATACCAACCCGCTCGCCGAGCTGCTCATCGGCGACTCGCTTCATCCCAGCGGCCTCGCGAGCACGCGGCGGCTGCTGCGAGACGCGGGGCTGGCGCTCGGATCACGGCTCCTCGATGCCGGCTGCGGGCTGGGCGCGAGCGCCCGCCTGGCCGCCGACGAATTCGGGCTCGCCGTCGATGCGGTCGACGGCAGCGCCGACGCAATTGCCCTGGCGGAGGCCAGGTCCGCACCGGGCCGGATTCGCTGGCGCCCGGCCAACCTGTCCGGGCTGCCGTTCGAGGCCGGCACGTTCGACGGGGTGCTCGCCGAGTGTGTCCTGTCCACGACCGAGCGGGCGGCGGTGCTGGCCGAGCTCGCCCGCGTGATCCGCCCAAAGGGTGTCCTGGTCATGAGTGACGTCGAGGTGGAGCCCGACGCCGTGCCGGCCCTGGCCGGCCATCGGCTGCTCGGGGCTGCCCTATGCGTGACCGACGCCTGGCGGCCCGGCGAGCTCGAGGCGAGCCTGCCCACCGCCGGCTTCGGCATCGAGCATCGCCGGGACCTCACGCCCTCGGTCCTCGCCCTGGTCGACCGGGCCGAGGCGCGGGTCGGCCTGGCGGCGATCGCGGCCCGTGACATGGGCCTGGACCTGACGCTGCTCGCAGGGAGCGCCGCGACCCCCGGCGGAACCGGGCTCAATGCGGCTCAGGCGCACGAAGTCGCCGAGAGCGTGCGGGTCGCGGTCCGGGAGGGGCGGCTCCGCTACTTCGGCGTGCTGGCCCGACGAAGTGGAGGAACAATCGCTTGAGCAAACGCAGCAGACAAGGGCGGGCGCGAACGAGCCGCTCCGTCCGGCGGCTCGTCCTGCCGGGCCTCATCGGTGCGGCGGCGGTTGCCGCTGCCGTGATCCTGGTCTTCGGGGGTCGCGGCGGGTCCAAGGGCCCAGGCGCGGCACAGGCCGCGCCAGGCGCGGCACAGGCCGCGCGACACGTGCTGGGGCTGTCGAGCGCACCGGTCGTCCTCGCCGAGTACGGAGACTTCCAGTGCACGAGTTGCGGGGCTTTCTTCCGCTCGGTCGAACCCCAGATCAAGGCGGCGTACATCGACACCGGCAGGATTCGTTTCGAGTGGCATGACTTCGCGTGGATCGGCCAGGAGTCGCTCGATGCGGCCAATGCCGCCCGTTGTGCGGGCGACCAGGGCAAATTCTGGGAACTCCATGACCTGCTCTATGGCAGCCAGTCGGGCGAGAACCAGGGCGCCTTCGCGAAGGCCCGCCTGAAGGCAATGGGTGTCCAGCTCGGCCTGGAGCCGGTGGTGTACAACGCCTGCGTCGACGGCAACACGCACGCCGCCGCCGTTCAAGCCGACCTGTCAGACGTGCAGAACAAGGGCTTCAACTCCACCCCGACGTTCCTCCTCGCGGGCCAGCGGATCGTGGGGGCCCAGCCGTTCGCTATCTTCAAGTCGGCGATCGACGGCGCGCTCGGCGCCAAGTAACGTGGGCATCGAGGCCGTAGTCGCCTTCGCTGGCGGCGTCCTGTCGCTCCTCAGCCCCTGCTCCGCCCTGCTGCTGCCCGCATTCTTCGCCTACGCGTTCCCCTCGCGGGGGCAGCTCGTGCTGCGGACCGGCATATTCTACCTGGGGCTGATCACGCTCCTGGTACCGATCGGCCTGGGCATCGGAGCGTTCGGCAGCCTGTTCCTCGAGCGCCGGACCGAGCTCTCGATCGTCGCGGGGCTGCTGCTGGTCGCGATCGGCGTTTACCAGCTGGCGGTCGGCGGGTTCGAGATCCCTGGGGCAGCTCGTCTTCAGGGTCGGACGTTCGGCGTGTCGGGCGAGTCCCTGGCCGCGACCTACGTCCTCGGCCTCGTGTACGGGATCGGCGGGTTCTGCTCCGGACCCCTCCTCGGCGGGGTACTCACGATCGCGGGGGCCTCCGGCGGCGCCGCGACTGGTGCGGCCCTTCTGGCCATCTTCGGTCTCGGGATGGCCGCGCCGCTGTTCCTCCTGGCGCTGGTCTGGGGCCGCCTCGGCTCCACCGGCCGCGGGCGCCTGCGCGGGCGCGAGATCCAGCTCGGCCCGATCCGCCGGCACTCGTCGATCCTCGCCTCTAGCCTGCTGTTCGTTGTTCTCGGTATCGCATTCGTGGCGTTCCAGGGCGGGAACGCCCTTGGATCCGCCTACGACGCGCTTGGTGCGGCGGACCTCTCCCTCCGAATCGAGTCAGCGGTGCATGACCTCGCGAGCCAGTCGCCCCTCATCCTGCTCGCGATTGTCGTCGCGCCAGTGACCCTCGCCGTCGCGGTGGCACTTCGGGGCAGCCGTCGCGGGCGGCGTCGACCGGAGGATCCGGCATGAACGCGTCGGCGAGCGCGAGCGCTCCCGAGCGCCGGCTTGCCGCCGCATCGGTCGGGCTCGCGGCCGCCGTGGCTGCGGCGATGGTCGCCGCATGGCTGGTGCTGGCCGCGACGACCGGGCTGATCTTTCACTTCCTGCCCCGGGGCCACGTTTCTTGCGGCCACCTGCGTCTTCCGGCTGCTCGAGGGCGGGCGTCGCGCAGCCTTGGCCGAGCACGCGGCGATCCTGGCCGCGGGCGAACTGGCAACGGCAACTGGCCTGCTGGCCCTGACGGCGCTCGGCCGCGAGCTCGACAGCCCGCTGCAGACGGCCTTGGTCATCGCCGGCGGAGCGGCCATCTCGACTGTCTGGCTGCGTCGAGCCACCGATCCGGACGATTCGGCCGAAGATGAAGCGACACCCGGAGCAGCACCCGGATCATGACGCGGCCGCCGGCGCCGGCCTGCGTCCGACCGCACGACGCGAGCAAACCGGCCTTGGTCCATCGAGGTCTCACGTCCGCATCGCCGCCGTGTGCTCTGCAAAGCTCAGCGCTCGGTCACGTCCTCGGGTCCGCCGAATTGCCGACTCCGTGCCGCCCGGGCCTCCGCCCGCTCGCGCAGGTCCGCGAAGTGATTCCGCATGGCGCGCTCAATCGCGGCCCGCGACAGGAGGCGGAAGCCCGCCGAGGCCACGATCCCCCGCGGCGCAAAGACGCCCCGGTAGACGAGGCGAGAGCGCCGCTCGCCCAGCAGCTCGATCGTGATCGACTCGCGAAGGCCTCGGACGGGACCGTCGAGGTGTTCATACTCGATGCAGTCCGGCGGCGCCAGGCGCACGGCCTCGCGCGTGCGCACTACCCGCGAGCGGCCTAGCGGGAGCGCGATGGTCGTCCAGAAGTCGGCCACGATGGCGTCCCCGTCTCGCTCCAGGATCTCGGCGCGCTCACCCGGTCGCTGGGCTCCCTGCCCGATGGCGGCCAGCATCTGATAGACGAGGCCCACGGGTGCGGCGACCTCGATGGCGATGGGCCCGACCTCCGGGCCGCTGTACTTGTCGTTCATCCACCCGAGCCTACCGGCTCAGCCCCCGTCGATCTGTGATACCGAACACACCAGGCCGTGCGTGGGCCTGTGAGCCATCGCACAGACTGCGGCCCTGGTGACTTCTACGCTGGATCTCCAATGGGCCGACGCCACCGGCCGCCGAAACCCAGGAGATCAGCACATGGCAACTGCAACCCTTACCGCCCGAACGGCCAGCCCCGTTGCCTGGATCCGCGCCGGCCTTGTCGGCGGCGTGATCGCCGGCATCACGTTCGCAATGTTCGAGATGATCATGGCCGTCGTGCTCGGCGGGGCCGCCGCGTTCTTCATGCCGCTGCGCATGATCGGGGCGATCGCCGTTGGCATGTCCGCGCTCGATCCCACCTCCTCGCTCCTGACCGCCGGCGGCGCCGGTCTCGTCATCCACATGGCCCTCTCGATGACGTACGGGGTTGCAGTCGCAGCCGTCCTCGCGTACGTCCCGACCCTATCGCGCTCCACCGCATCGACGGTCGCGGTCGCCAGCCTGGCCGGCTTCGGCCTGTGGATCGTCAACTTCTTTGTCCTGGCGGGCATCTTCGGCTGGACCTGGTTCCCGGACACGCAGAACATCGCCGTCCAGTTCGTCGCCCACACGGTCATGTTCGGCAGCGTCCTGGGCCTCACCCTCGACCGCCTCGCCTTCCGCTCCTCCCGGTAGCGCGTTCCGGGCAATCAACAACCGCTTCCAGCAGGAGGTTACCCGGGCGCTCCCCGGCCTCGAGCGACGAGAGGCGACACGGACCGAGGACGGCGACTGGGTCCTGACCCTGCGCTATCGGGACGCGGACAGCGCGGCACGCGCGATGGGATCGGACACGAGCGACGTGTCCAGTCAGCTCATTGCGATGCTCGACATGTCCACCATGTCGGCACCTCACGCGGAAATCATCTCCGAGTAGCTGGGCCTACGGGACAGGGCAGGTCGAAGGAGGGCCGATGAGACTGCGACTGCGGCACGACATCTGGGTCGACTGATCACGACGGGCCGCGACGCGACGACGACCGCCACGAGGTCCCCGGTTCCTGCCGCAGCGTCGTCGCGGCAGGGCGCGTCAC
>JBBRIM010000152.1:0-6662 GCA_038221095.1 Candidatus Limnocylindrales bacterium | reverse complement strand
TCGAAGCTGATCTGCTTGGCCAAGGTGATGCCTCCAGAGTTTGGTGTGGGTTGAGTGGTCGCAGTCGGCCGACGGTCAGTCGGCGACGACCGCGAGGATGTCCTTCTGGCTGACGATCAGCAGGTCGACATCGTCGATCTTGAACTCGGTGCCGGCGTACTTCGCGTAGAGGACCTTCTGGCCGTCCTTGACGTCGATCGCCTCGCGCTTGCCGTCATCGAGGATCCGACCCGGGCCGACCGCGATCACGGTCCCTTCCTGGGGCTTCTCCTTGGCGGTGTCCGGAAGGACGATGCCGCTTTTGGTCATCTCATCGCGCGCGGACGGCTTGATCACGACGCGGTCGCCCAGCGGGCGGAGCTTCTTCACAGTGGCCTTGGCCAAGGTGCGATCCCTCCTCTGTCGGCACAATTGGCCGACGTGGTTGGTCCGAGGACGCGCCGACAACTGCCGGCGCGACCGGATTTCTCAAGGTTGAGTGCGGGCGGGAACCAACCCGGCTCCCTCCACGGCGCTCGCCCCGGCGGGGCGGCCGGTCGAACCGGACGGGTCAACTCGCTTTAGCACTCTCGATGTGAGAGTGCCAATAGACTACCGACACCTCGCCCGCGTGTCAACCGCTGCACACTCGTGGCAGGCCCGACGCCGGGGTTCGGGCCATGCCTGGAACTTGTGCCTCCCGGCGCTCGCTGCATGAGCATTCTGAGCACAAGCAAGGCCCGAAGGTCCACTCCATCCTCGCGTTGCCCTGGCGGAGCCCGAGAAGGCGGGAGCTTCACGCTCAGAAGGTTCTGCCGCAAGCGGACCCGCCACCCTCAAAGGAGGCTGCTGGGATCTTAAGCACCGCCTTGCCGTCAGAATGCTCATGCAGCGAGCACCCCCCAGCCGAAGCACCCGGGCAACGCCACTTCGGCACTGGCGCAGCCCATTGAGCCCCGCCGTTCCGCGTGCATGGTCGCTGTGAGCACAACGACCAGCCTTAAGGCCTGCCTGGCTGGGCGCCGTGGGTCGAATGACGTCATTCCCGCGTTGGCTGAGCGTAGAATCGCTCCCGAGCGGGCAGGAATCCGGCCCATCGGGAGCTCCGGCGCGGGTTGCGCCTTCTCTTCACGCTCAGAGCGACCATGGACCCGGAATCGGTTCGCCCAAGGCCGGAAGAGTGACAGGCCGAGCCCCTGAGCCTTGAGCACCTGAGCCTTGAGCCCCGGGCCGGCCTACCGGCGCCGACCCCTCTCAACCGCGCCCCAGGACGAAGTCATAGGCGGCGACCAGGTCATCCCCGAGCGTCTCGGGCGAGTCGCCACGCTGCTCGGCCAGCCAGCCGGCCGTGACCCGGACCCATTCGGGTTCGTTGCGCTTGCGGGGGGCGCCGGGCGGCGACAGGAACGGGGAATCGGTCTCGATGAGGAGGCGTTCGCGGGGCACAATCCGGGCCACCTCGGCGCTGGCCTCTTCGCCTGCGCGGAAGACGAGGCCCGAGAAGCTGATCGCCAGGCCCATCTCGATGACTGTCCGGCCGTAGTCGAGCGGCCCCGAGAAAGAATGAATGATGGCCGGTGGGCGCGCCCTGAAGACGGCCCGACCTGCAGCCAGGTCGAATCCGGCTGCCCGAAGCTCAAGAACGAGGGCGTCCTGGGCGTCGCGCTGGCCGGGCTTCGAACGGCAATGCAGGATCGCCGGCTTGCCGGTTGCGAGCGCCAGGGCGAGGTTGCGGCGCAGGTTGATCAGCTGGGCGTGGAACGGCGCAAAGCCCCGGTCGGTGTCGAGCCCGGTCTCGCCGATTGCCCGAACCCGCGGGTCGGCGGCCAGGCTCACGATCTCGTCCCACTCCACCTCAGTCACGGCTGCGGAATCGTGCGGGTGGACCCCAACCGCGGCATCGAGCCATGGGAAGCGACCGACGAGTTCGACGGCGGCCGCGCTGGAGGCGGCGTCCCAGCCCGGGACCAGGATCCGTTCGACTCCGGCCAGCCGGGCGCCACCGATCACGAGCTCGGCGTCGGCGGCAAACCGGTCGGCCTGGAGGTGGCCGTGCGAATCGACGAGGCGCATCAGGGCGCGGCGGGCGTCGCCTCGGCCTCGACGTCGAGCCTCGGAAAGAGCGGCTCGGCCGTCGCCAGCCGGCCGGCTTCGCTGGCATGGGCTCCCCAGGCCAGTTCGTCGAGGAGGGCCGGGCCGCCGTTGCCGTCGGGACCGTAGGGATAGGCATAGCCGAGCTGGGCCAGCAGCCGCGACGCCGTTGCCGGCAGGAAGGGGGCGCCGGCCAGGGCCACCAGCCGGCAGGCCTCAACAAGATCGCCGAGCACCCCGCTCAGTCGCGCCGCCGCCGCCTCACCGTCCGGACCGCCGAGCTTGACCGTCTTGGCCAGCTCCCACGGCTTCTCCAGGTCAACCAGCCGGTTGGCGGCGCCGACAAACTCCCAGAGGATGGCAAGGGCCGCATGGAGCAGGCAGGCTTCGAGTTGCGCGCGATAGACCGGCAGCGTGGCGGCCCAGGCACCGGCCAGCGAACCACCGCCAACAGCCGGCCGATCCCCTGCCAGGTAGCGGTTGCCCATCGACACCGTCCGGTTGACGAGGTTCCCGAAGTCGTTGGCAAGGTCGGCGTTGTAGCGCCGGATGAACGAGTCCCAGCTCACCTCCGTGTCCCGGTCGAAGGCAACCTCGGCCAGGGTCACGTAGCGGGCGCCATCCGAGCCGAGCGCGGCGACGACATCGTTGGGGTCGAAGAAATTGCCTCGGCTCTTGCTCATCCGCTCGCCGCCCTTGACCAGCAGCCAGCCGTGGACCCAGACGCGGCGGGGCGCCTCGAGGCCGGCGCTCCAGAGCATCGCCGGCCAGGCGATCGTGTGGAAGCGGGCGATGTCCTTGCCGATCACGTGCAGGTCGGCCGGCCACCAGTGGGCGAACGCGGCTGGATCGTCGAGAAAGCCGGCCCCCGTGATGTAGTTGATCAGGGCGTCGTACCAGACGTAGATCGTGCCGGCCTCAGGATCCCAGCGGCCGTCCTCCAGCCGGGCGGATTCGCCGTTCTCGGCGATCGGGAACGGAATCCCCCAGCCCCCGCCGGCCCGGCTGATCGAGAAATCCTCGAGCCCCTGGCGGATGAAGCCGAGCATCTCGTTGCGCCGGAAGTCCGGCTGGACGAAGTCCGGATGTTCCGCGAAATGACGCTCGAGCCGCTCCTGGTAGGCCGACAGCCGGAAGAACCAGTTGCGTTCCGTCAGCCACTGGAGTGGAACCTCGGGGTGGTTCGGACAAATCGTGCCACGAGCGGTTTCCTGCACATCGGCAGCGCTCCGGAAGCCCTCGTTCGGGCAGTACCAGCCCTCGTAGGTCCCGATGTAGATATCGCCATTGGCTTGGGCCCGCCGGACCATCTCCTGGGCGGACCGGAAGTGATCGGGGTCGGTGGTCCGGATGAATCGGTCGGGGCTGATCCCGAGCAGGTCCTCGGACGAGCGGAACAGGGCGACCTTCTGGTCGACGAACGCGCGCGGCTCGATCCCCTCCTCCGCCGCCCGCTGGGCGATGTTGACCGAATGCTCGTCGGTTCCCGTCAGGAAGCGGGTGTCATCGCCGAGCATCCGGTGCCAGCGGGCGATCGCGTCAGCACCGATGACCTCGTACAGGGTATGCAACCCCGGCTGGTTGTTCGCGTAGGCAATCGCCGTCGTGAGATAGAAGCGGGGGCGGTCGGTCATCCGCCGTCTGGGTGATCCGCCGGCGGGGCATCGGCGGGTTCAGCGGGCGCGGTTGGAGCGGGCGCGGTTGGAGCCGGGGGCGCTTCGTCGGCGACGTGCGATCGGCGCAGGTCGCTGGCCCAGTCGCGGCTCTTGGCGGCGACCTTCGTGCCTAGGTCGGCGGTCACCTCGGCGGCCCGATGGGCAGCCGGCCCGGCCGCCTCGCCGGCCTTGGCCACGAGTTCGCCCGCCTTGGCGGCCGCATCGCGGACGACCGGCGTGGCCTTCTCGACGAGTTCACTGACGCGCTCGCCGAGATCCTCGGCGATGGCCGAGATCGTGCCGGCAAAGTCCCGTGCCGTGGGCTCTCCGGCTGGTGGCGCGACCGGCTCTGCGGCGGGCTGCGTGGCGGCTGGCTCGGTCGGGGTTGCGGGATCAAACGGTTCAGTCATGGTTGTACCTCCAAGGCGAATCATGCACCGGATCGGCCGATCGCGACGGGCCTTCCCGTCATCGATGGCGCCAGGTGACGGTGAACCCAGATCCGCCCCTGGCGAGCGTGCCCGGGCGCGCCCTGAGCACCCCCGAGCGAGACTCGAGATCGAGCCGGACACGGGTCCAGCGCCCGTCTCCGATCGGCCCGCTGACGCCGGCAACGATCGCCCGGGCAGCACTGAAGGAGACCGTGCCGAAGGACGGCAGGGGCGCCACCCGGCAGTTGTTGGGGCAATCCACGGTGGGTGCCTCGACCACCCACTCCGCGGTCAGCCGGCGGGCACCTGGTGATCGCTCGGTCGTATCCTCGGCGATCCCGGTGGTCAGGTTCTCGACGACCATGTGGTAAGCGCGGCCGACAACGGCGATCGAGGCCGAGATCCGGTCGCCTGATCGGATCTCGAGCTTGAGCTGGCGCTCGAATCGGTCCCGGGGCAGGATCTCGAACCAGGCGAACAGGTCGGCCCGACCGTCCCGGCAGTCGACCGCCGTTCCGATCTGCTCGAGGGTGGCCAGGCTCGGGCCCGACTCGCCATCGAGGCCGACCCAGATCGCAAGCGAGGCCACGCCGCTGGTCGGACAGGTCACCGTGGGCTGGGTCCAGCTGCCCTGGATACAGCTGAACGACCTGCTCGACCGGACCACGTAGCCCGACCAGTTCGACGTGGCGTTGACCTCGGATCGCTGGTGGGACGAGGCGCTGTTGTTGGCCGTTGTCGCCGGGCAGCCGGCGTGCAGGACAAACGGCGTGGCAAGCGGTGACGCGGTGGCAGCCGCCGATTCAGTCCCGTTCGGGAGCTGCGACGCTGACGGACCAGGGCCGAGCGAGGCCGTCGCGCCATCGGTCGGCCCGGACGGGGCCGGGCCGCAACCGCTGACCAGCACGGCCAGCGCCACCAGCCAACCGGCCGGGGCGATCCAGCGCCGAGTCGGGCGAACCGTGCTGCGGCCGGGATCAGTGTCGAAAATGGCGGACCCCCGTCAGGAGCATCGTGGCACCGGCCCGATCGGCGGCGGCAATCGCGTCCTCGTCGTGGAGCGAACCGCCGGGCTGGACGAAGGCCCTGACCCCGGCCTCGAGACACGCTTCGACCGCATCGGGGAACGGGTAAAAGGCATCGGAGGCACAGGCCGCACCAACTGTGCAGCCAAGACCGGAGATCGCCTGGGCCTTGCTCACAGCCTGCCGGGCGGCATCGACCCGGCTGGTCTGGCCCGACCCGAGACCGATCAGGCGACGATCATGGACGAGCACGATCGCATTGCTCGTGGCGCCCCGGACGAGACGCCAGGCGAGGTCCAGGTCGAGCGCCTCCGACCGCGTCGGCGGCCGGCTGGTGACCGTCTGCCAGGCAGCGGGGTCGTCGGCGGCATCGTCGCGGCTGGTGACCAGGACCGCGCCCCCGGCGGTCCGCAGGGCGCCCACCGGATCGGGTGAGACCAGCCCATCCGCGGGACCGGGGCCCGGGTCGACGAGCAGGCGCAGGTTCGGTTTGCGGGCGAGGACTTCGAGCGCTTCCGGACTGAACCCGGGCGCCACGATCAGCTCCAGGAAGATCGCCGTCAGCGCCTCGGCAAGCTCCCGGTCGACCGTCTCGGTGACGGCCACCACCCCGCCGAAGGCCGACACGGGATCGCCGGCGAGGGCCGCCTGCCACGCCCCGAGCAGGTTGTCGCGCTCGGCCGCCCCACACGGGTTCGTGTGCTTCACGATGACGCAGCCCGGCCCGTGGAGGCTCCGGGCCATGGCCGCGGCCGCTGATCCATCGAGGACGTTGTTGTAGCTCAGGGCCTTGCCCTGGAGCGGGCGGGCACCGCTCGTGAACGGGCCGGCTGCGGACGCAGCACCGGGCCGCCGATACCGGGCGGCCGGCTGGTGCGGGTTCTCGCCGTAGCGGAGCGTCTCGACCTTCTCCAGGCCGATCGTGAGTGTCGGCGGATACGGGTCCGTGGCGCCGGGCAGCCCCGGTTCATCGGGCAGCTCAACCCCCGCCGCAACCATCCGGCCGGGCAGGGTGGCCGCGATCCGGGCGTCGTAGGCGGCCGTGTGCTGGAATGCCTCGACGGCCAGCGCAGCCCGCAGTCCAGCCGATGGGCGACCGCCGTCGGCCAGTGCGGCGACGATCGCCGTGTAGCGCCCGGGCGAAGTCACCACGGCGACCGAGGCGTGATTCTTGGCAGCCGCCCGGATCAGCGAGGGACCTCCGATGTCGATCTCCTCGACGAGCTCGTCAAAGGCGATCCCCGGGCGTTCGGCGGCCGCCGCGAACGGAGACAGGTTGACCACGACGAGTTCGAACGGGGCGATCCCGGCCGCGACCAGCTGGCGGCGGTGATCGGGCCGGCGCAGATCGGCCAGGCTGCCGGCGTGGACGCGCGGGTGGAGCGTCTGGACCCGGCCGTCGAGCATCTCGGGAAACCCGGTCAGGCCGGCCACGTCGGTGACCGGCAGGCCGACCGAGCGCAGGGCGGCGGCACTGCCGC
>JBBRIM010000151.1:0-6669 GCA_038221095.1 Candidatus Limnocylindrales bacterium | reverse complement strand
GCGCGAACAGGCCACGACCCGGAATCATGTCTGGATCGCCCGGGCCGCCCGGCACGGCCGGCAGCGAAACGTTGCCACGCGTTCGTGGGCCCACCGGGATGGCCGCCCCGGGCGGGACGAACTCGACGATCCCACCGGTGTCCTCACCGGGCTCGGCCAGGCGCGCCGCCACCAGTCGATAGCCCGCCCCAACGCCACCGAGCACGGCCGCCAGCAGCCCTTCGGGACCGCCCGGCTCGAGGACCAGGATTGCCCGGGCGTCCCGGGCGAGGATCGGTGCCGCGGCTTCGTACGCCCGCCGGATCTGGGCCGATTGCCAGCCCCACGGAACCCGGGCCGTCGAACCGAGCAATGCCTCGATCGGTACCAGCGAGGCCGCCTCGCGGCCGAGCACCCAGGCCGTCCCGACGTACGAGAACGAGAGGCGCTCCTGGCTCGGCCGGATCGGTGGCTGGCCCAGGACGAGCCGGACGTGCGGCCGATCGACTGCCCGGCCAAGCGCCTCGGCTTCGGTTGCCAGCGCGCGCAGGGTCGACGGGGTCGCCAGCCGGAGGACAACGTTGCCGGTCCCTTCGGCGAGCGCCTGGAAGTCCTCGCAGAAGCGCGCCTGCATCGGCCCGAGTGGAGCGCCCTCGAGGCGCTGCACGAAGCCTCGGACGAGCCGGAAGGCATCCTCGAAGGCGAGCCACGGGTTGCGCTCGCGCCACTGCCCGCCGCTCGGCAACTTGACCCGGCCGTGGCTGATCCGCAAGGTCGAGATCCGGCCCGGGTAGCCGTTCAGACGCGAGGCCGGCAGGATCGCGTGGAGCAGGGCCAGGCGCATCGCCGCCTCGACGGCGGGCGCCCGCAGGTCGGTCTCGATCCGCTCCAGAATCGCGTGCAGCCCGAGGAGCTGCCGGGCGGTATGCAGGTCGAGCACGGAGTCAACGATTCCGGACTCGCCTTCGGGATACGGGAATCGCTCGCGGAGCATCCGTCGAGCCGGAATGTCGGCGGCAATCTCGACTGTCCGCGCGATGTCGGCTTCGTCGACCGGGCCATGGCGCTGGTCACCACCGCCGAGCTGGTCGCGACAGACGATGCAGCGGTACTGCTTCTGGATCGGGCGGGGCGGCTCGTCGCCGGTTGCCTCCCACACGACCTCATCGAGCGTGACAGCCCGGCCGCAGGTCAGGCAGCGGCTGGCGTAGCGCTCCCCCAGCCAGACCTTCAGGGCCGACTGCTCGCGGGGGGCCGCCGCGATCGCCTGGAACGCGGCGTCGAGGTGGCGCACGTCGGGTGGCCGCAGGACGACCTCGGCCAGCAGCCGGGTCAGGGGGCTGGTCTCCAGGCTGGCGGCCCGACGCTGACGGTCGACCGCGGTCCGGGCGATCCAGCCACCCCGGCCGTGGAGATCGACGACGACATCACCGGGGCGGCTGTTGGCATCGATCCGGGCGGCGATCAATTCCGGCGGCAGGGGCGGAGCCAGCCGGCTGAAGGCGGGCAGGGACCAGCCCGGGTCGCTGCGCAGGAACGGATCGCGTGGAGCCATCGGCCAATTGTGCCACCCCGCGGCGTAGGATCCGCGAATGACGTTCGAACCACCCTCGGCGCCGGAAGTAAGGACAATGAGCGCAAGCGACGGCGCCCGGGCCTGGCGCGCCCTGCGCGGGGCGGTCACCGAGGCGGTGGTCGGCGACGACGAACCGCTGCGCCTCCTCGCGGTGGCCCTCCTCGCCGATGGACACGCCCTGATCGAGGACGTGCCGGGCGTGGGCAAGACGCTACTTGCCCGGGCGTTCGCCCGCGCCCTGGATCTCGAATTCGGACGGGTCCAGGGGACACCCGACCTGCTCCCGTCCGACGTGACCGGCGCCAGCATCCTGGTCCCGGGGACCGCGCTCTCGAACGGCGGCCTGAGCCTCGCGTTCATGCCCGGGCCGGTCTTCACCAACGTGCTCCTGGTCGACGAGATCAACCGGGCAACGCCGCGCACCCAATCGGCCCTGCTCGAGGCGATGCAGGAGCGCCAGGTCTCGATCGAGGGTGAAACGCGTCCGCTGCCGGATCCGTTCATCGTCCTGGCGACCCAGAACCCGATCGAGTACGAGGGCACCTTCAGCCTGCCCGAGGCCCAGCTCGATCGATTCCTCGTGCGCATCCGGATCGGCTATCCGGACCGGGCCGCCGAAGCCCGGATTGCCGGGCGGTACGTGGCCGACCGCGACCCGCTCGATCGGGTCCGGGCCGTCCTCGATCGCGGTTCGCTGCTCGGCTTGCGTGAGGCGGCCCGCCGGACGCAGGTGAGCCCCGAGTTGACCGATCATGTCGTGGCGATCGTCGGGGCGACCCGGGATCGGCCGGAGATCGAGCTGGGGGCGAGTCCACGGGCCAGCGTCGCCCTCTTCCGGGCAGCCCAGGCCCGGGCGCTGCTCGACGGCCGGGACTTCGTCCTGCCCGACGATATCCGCTCGATGGCGCCGGCCGTCCTCACCCACCGCCTCCGGCTGACCGTCGACTCCACGCTCCACGGCCTGACCCTCGATTCAGCCTTCGCCGAGGTGCTCGCCGAGGTTCCGGTCCCCGTCGGACCGGCGCGCCGAGGCGGGTCGGACCAGCCGGAGTGATCGGACCCAGGCTCGGCGGGGCGGGCCCCACGATGGTCCGGGCAACTGAAGAACCGAGCCGCGCTGAGGCTGAGCTGAACGCGGCCGCGACCAACCGCCAGCCGGGCGACGGCCGCTACGCCTGGGTCGCGGGCGGGGCGTTCCTGACCCTGATCGGGGGCGCCGCGGCCAGTTATCCGATCGCCGCAATCGGGCTCCTGGTCATGGGCGTCGGGGTCCTTCGCTGGATCACCGTCGATCGTGGCCTGCGGGGGATCACCGTGAACCGCCGGTTCGAGCGCGAACGGGTGATCTGCGGCGACCAGGTCGAACTCGTCCTGACCGTCCGCAATCGCGATCCGCTGCCGATCCCCTGGCTGAGCGTGGCCGAGGCGCTCCCGAGCGAGCTGGAGCTCGGATCGCCCGCGGAGGCCGGCGGGGCTCCCGGTTCGGCCAGCCAGATCGCCCAGTCCGAACTGCGCAACGGCTGGTCCCTGGCCCCGTATCGGCGAACCACCCGCCGGATCCGGCTGGTCGCCGGTCACCGCGGGGTCCATCGCTTCGACTCGGTCCAGGTCTCGGCCGGCGACATGCTCGGTCGAACGATCGGCGAAGAGGATCGCTCGATGCCGGTGACCCTCGTCGTCCGGCCGCGCGTCGTGGCCACGACCGCCCTCGATGCCCGTCATGACTGGAGCGGCGAACGGCCAACCCGGACTGGCCGGATCGACGACCCGAGCCGCTTCGCCGGGGTTCGCCCCTACTCGCCCGGGGACCCGGTCCGGCGGCTTCACTGGCGGGCGACAGTCCGACTCGGTCATCCGGTCGTCAAACGCTTCGACCCGGCCCGTGAGCGCGAAGTCGCCATCGTGCTCGACATCGAGACCCACCCGGCGGACCGGCGCGTCGTTGACGAAGCCACCCGGCGGGCAGACGCGGAACGGTTCGAGGAGTTGTGCGTCGTGGCGGCCTCACTGGCCCGCCGGTTCGAGGCCGACGGAGCCGCCTGCGGGTTGGCCGCGGCGGCGTCGCTGGGCAACTTCCGCCGGATTGCCTACGCCGCGCCGAGTTCGGCGACCGGCCAGAGTGGCCGAATCAGCGACCTGTTGGCCCGGCTCACCCGATTTCCGTCCGCCCCGTTCCCGGAGTTACTCGGCGGGATGGCTCGGCTGGTGCGCCCCGGCACCCAGCTGGTCGTCGTCACCGCGCGCGACCCGGGTCCTGCCCTGGCCACAGCCAGGCGGCTCCTCCGGAGCGGCTTTGGAGTGGAGCTGGTCGCCCTCGGTCCGGGCGGTACCGAGCATGCCCGGCGAGCGCGGACGATGGGGATCCCCGCCCGGGCGGTTCGTCTCGACGCCGACTGGAGGACGAGCCGTGCGCTTGAACTGGTGGGCTGACGTCCTCATGCCGCTGCTCCTCGGCCTGAGTGAGGGTTGCTGGCTGGCCGTTCTATACCTGCTGTTCGAGACCCTGGGCAACGTCGGTAGCCCCCTCGGCCTGGCCATCTTCGTCGCGACGGCCTGGGCCGGCCTGCTCGTGGCGCGGCCCTTCGAGCGTCTCGGCGAGCGGCGCTGGCTGGCCATGATGGTGATCGTCGTGGGTCTCGCCGGCATCGGGATGGCGGCCGCGCCGGGCGTGCTCGGGGCGGTCATCGCCCGAGACCCAGGTCGTGCCTTAGAGCTCCATCCGGGCGGCTGGCTGCTGGGCATTGCGGCTCTGAGGGGCTTGCTCGGCGGCGGGGCCCTGGGCGATCCGGCAGTCGCCGGCCGGCCATTCGTCCGCGGCGTGATCGGGCTGGCCCTCGTCTGGCTCTACGCGGGCCTTTTGCCAGCGCCGAGCCAGGCCGAGTTCCGTTCGGTCGCCCTCGGCCCGACCCTGTTCTTTGCCGTCAGTGGCCTTGCCGCAGCCGGCCTGCGCCGGGTCCATGCCGTCAGCGCGGCAGCCGGAATCCAGTGGTGGCGCAACCGGGCGTGGCTGCTGGCCCTGGCCGTTGGGCTGGCCGGCGTCGCAGCCACGGCCAGCCTCGTCGCCAACGCGGTCGTGGGGATCGTGCCGGCGGTCCTGGGACTCGCCGGATTCCCCGAGCTGGTCATCCTCGTCGTAATCGCCGCCTTCCTGCTGGTTGGCGGCGAGGGTCCCCGCGAGCCGCGCCGGTCGAACTACGCCGGCCTGGTTGCGTTGGTCGTCCTCCTGGTGATTGCGGCAATCGCCTACCACTTCTTCCACCCGCCGGCGACGACGCCGGCGACGGCGCCCGGCACCGCCCTGGCCACGAAGGTGGACGACGTGAATGGCCTGTTCGGGGTCGTGATCCTGGCCATCTTCGCGGTCCTGGTCGTCCTCGGCCTGGTCTACGTCGCCCGGGGCTGGCGGCGCTCGGTGATACCGGCACCGATGGACCGGACCCGGGATTCCTCGAGCTTTGACATCGAGGGACCGGGAACGGCCTGGCTGGGCCGGCTTCGCAACCGGCTGCGCCGTGATCGAGGCGGCGGGCGACCGGCCAGCGCCGAAGGAGCCTACCTGGCGGCCCTCAGCCTCTTCGAGCGGAGCTACGGCCTGCGCCGACGTTCAAATGAAACGCCGGCCGGTCACGCCCGCCGGCTGCACGGCGAGGGCAACGCCGGACTGGAGCTCGACCTGCTGGCGGCCGATTACGAGCTATCGCGCTGGGGTGGCCGCCAGTTGCCGGCCCGCGAAACGGGCCGGGCGATCGGACGCTGGGAGCGGATCCGGGCGCGGATGCTCGAACGCGAGGCAGCCGAGCGGGCGGCTCTCGAACCGGCCGATGATCGGCGTGACCCGGGCTGACCGGGTCTGCAAGGCCGGCGCAGGCCTGGTCCGGACCTACGGCTCGTCGAGCTCGTCGGGCTCCTCGACAAAGGCCTCGTCGGTGGTGACGTCGGCCGGCAGGGCGCGATCGAGGTCCTGGATCTCGTCGTCCTCGTCGTCCTCCTCGAGGTCGTCCTCGAGGTCCATCTCCTCGCGGATCAGGGTGCCCTTCGTGTACGGCCGCAGGTCGGTCGACTTGGCCGCGGTCGGGAAGCTGACCTTGCCGTAATTGCGGGGGTCCTGGAAGATCTCGCGGATGATGATCCGGACGTCCTTGTCGCCGAGCGAGGTGACTCCGGCGAAGTACTTGTTGCCTTCGGCCATCAGCTTGAGCAGGCGGGCGGCAACGCGCGGCTCGACGATCCCGATCCGCATCCCGTTGCTGAAGGCCACCAGTCGGTTGCCCTCCGGCGTCAGCTCGACCGCATCGCCCGGGTTGACCTGGGCAAGCTTGCGTGGGGCGGCCAGGTCGGTCAGGAAGGCGAACCCGGTCTTGCCGGTCTCCTCGACGAAGATCGACACCGGAGCCTTGCTGCCGGCGACGGCCGGGACCGTCTTCTCGCCGGCCTCGACGAGGAGGATCCGCAGCCGATCGATGTTGCGTTCGGCAATCCGGTTCGTCGGGTCAAGCGCAAGCGCGGTCTGGTAGTGCTCCCGAGCGGATCCGAGCTCACCGAGCTCCCACAGGGACTTGGCCAGGCGGTTCTCCGCCTCGGCGTCCGGGCCCATCTCGATGATCCGCCGGTTCGTCTCGGCCGACTCGGTCCACTCGGCTGCCGTGGCCTGGGCGATCGCCTGCTCGACGAGCTGGCGCTTCTGGCGCAGGGCCGTCGCGGCACTCGTCGCCGGGCTGGTTTCAACGTCGGAAAAGCTCACGGGATGGGTCGTCCTCTCGGTGATCTGATCAAGCCGGACGCGATCCGACGCCGGTGCTGCGGACAGGCGGGGACGCGGGCCGAGTGCGGGACATTGTTTCTAGCATCGTTGGCCCGATCCGTCAACGCGAGGGGGTTCTGGCGGTCGTGCCCGGGCTCAGCGCAGGGCGACGTTCCAGGCGATCACGACCAGGCCGAGCAGGCCGAGGAGGGCCGTCTGCCAGATCCAGCGTGGATCGCGGCGCTGGCCGGGCGGCGAACCGTGGATGGCATCCCACAGGAAGAAGACGAGGGTCACGATCGCCGGGCCGAGCAGGCGCGGGAGAGCCACCGCCCGGATCGCGCCGGCGGCGATCGCGACGACCGCGGCGTAG
>JBBRIM010000150.1:0-6700 GCA_038221095.1 Candidatus Limnocylindrales bacterium | reverse complement strand
GCATGGACTGGACTTGACCCGGTCAAGGGCCCCGGGGTCCGGATCACCGTCACTGGCGGGATCGATGGCCCCTCGGTCCAGGACCTGGTCAACGAGCTGCGCAACGCCGGCGCCGAGGCCATCGCGATCAACCAGGTCAGGGTCGAGCAGAACAGCCTCGTCGCCGGGCCGGCCGGCGGCCTGATCGTCGAGAGCACGCCCCTGGGCAACTCGTTCGAGGTCAGCGCCATCGGCAATCCGGCGGGCCTGACGGGCAGCCTGACCCGGGCCGGCGGAATCATTGCCCAGCTCGCGGCAACCGATCCGGCAGCCGAGCTGATCGTCACGCCGGTGGCGATGCTGCGTTTGCCGGCGACGACCCAGAACCTCGTTCCCGCCCATGCCAAGCCGCGGCTCTGATACCCTCCCGCCCGAATGACCAGCATCGCATTCCCCGGCCGCCTCACTCCATTCCGGCTGACCCTTGCCTGATCACGGGCCAGTTGCGTTTTTCGCTGGCGACGTCGTGCGCCTGCGTCGGACGCACCCATGCGGCGGGGATACCTGGCTGGTCGACCGGCTCGGGGCGGACATCGGCCTGCGCTGCCGGACCTGCGGCCGGCACCTGCTGGTCGAGCGGGCGACGCTCGAGCGGCGGGTGACCGCGTTCGTCGAGCGAGGCAACCCTGGGTCGGGCGCTGCCAGTCCGCCCAGGCCCCATGGCGGCCCGACGTGTTGATCCCGCCCGGCAGTCCGCTCGAAGGTGAATCGGGCGCACCAGGTGCACTCCTCGACGAACAGGGTGACTCGGAATCCGGCGCCCTCGAGGTCCTGCGCAATCGCCCGTTCCTTGCCCTGTGGCTCGCCCAGGTGCTCACCCAGGTCGGCGGAAACATGGTCCTGTTCGGGCTGACCGTGCGGGTCTTCTCGCTGACCGGATCCACCTCTGCGGTCAGCCTCCTGATCCTGACCTTCCTCGTTCCGGCGGTGCTCCTGTCGGCGGTCGCCGGCGTCTACGTCGACCGGCTCGACCGGAGGGTCATCCTGGTCGTCACCAACCTGCTCCGGGCGGTGATGTTCGGGCTGCTCTTCTTCGTCGGCGACAACCTGGGCCTGATCCTGCTCCTGAACGCGGTAATCTCGACCGTGACCACGTTCTTCGCGCCGGCTTAGGCGGCCATGATCCCGGTGCTCGTGCAGCGCGGTCAGCTCCTGGCCGCGAACGGGATCTTCACCGTGACCCTGAACGCGGCCTTCGCCCTGGGGTTCGCCCTGCTCGGGCCGCTCGTGGTCAACCTGACCAGCCCCCAGGCGCTCCTGCTCGTCGTGGCGGCATGCTACCTGCTGGCCATGGGCCTGACGATCACCCTGCCGCCGGTCCCGCCGACCCTCGCGGCCAGCTCGCACGGTCTGGCGGTCCACGAGGCGTCCGTGGCCGTTGAGTCCACCTTTGGCCAACTACGAGAAGGGATCTCGTTCATCCGGGCGAACCGGAACATCACCTGGTCGCTCGTCTATCTCGGGATCACGGCCTCGCTGATCGGCGTCCTTGGCGTCGTCGGGCCGGCCTTCGCGACCGAGGCACTGGGCCTCTCGGCCAAGGACTTCGTGGTCATCGTGCTGCCCCTCGGGATCGGGGTCGTGACCGGCATCCTGCTGCTCAACAACTACGGCCGGCTCCTGTCGCGGCGGCGAACGATCGAAGTTGGCCTGATCCTGCTTGGCACGTTCCTGGCGATCCTGTCGGCGGCCGGCCCGGTGACCCGCTTCCTGCAGGGAGTGACCTCAGTCTCACCGATCGATGTGTCGTCGCTGGTGACCCTCCTGTCGGTCGTGATCGTGATCGCCTTCCTCGCCGGTATTGCCTATGCGACGGTGGCAATTCCGGCCCAGACCCAGCTCCAGGAGGACCTGCCCGAGGAGATCCGGGGACGGGTCTTCGGAGTCCTGAACATGCTGATCTCGACCGCCAGCTTCCTGCCGATCATCATCGTGGGCGGGTTTGGCGATCTGCTTTCGACCACGGCCGTGGTCTTCGTGGTGGCAATCGCGATCGCGGCTTCGGGGATCCTGTCGGCCTTCGGGCGACGTACACCCGTGGAGGCCTGAGACGGGCGCCCGAGACGCTCGATGAAGCGGGTCGCGGTGATTTTCACCGGGGGCACGATCAGCATGGTCGTCGACCCGATCGCCGGTGGAGCCGTCCCGTCCCTCGATGGGGCGGCCATCCTGGCCCGGACGCCCGGGCTCGACGCGATCGCGGAGGTCGTGGCCGTGGATCGCGGGATGATCCCGGCCAGTCATTGGACGTTCGAGCACCTGCTCGACCTGGCCGGCGACCTGCGCCGCCTCGCGGCCGATCCGGCGATCGACGGGATGGTCGTCGTCCAGGGAACCGACACGATCGAGGAGTCGAGCTTCGCCTTCGACCTGTTGGTCGACAGCGCCAAGCCCGTCGTGGTCACCGGGGCGATGCGCAACGCGACCGATCCCGACTACGACGGGCCGGGCAATCTCCGTGACGCCGTCCGTTGCGCTGCCGCTCCGGCGCTCGCCGGGCTGGGCGCCGTCGTGGTCCTGGCGGGCACGATCGAGCCCGCCTCCGACGTGACCAAGACGCACGCGAGCGCACTCGACACGTTTCGCAGCCTGAACGAAGGCCGGCTCGGCCGTGTCAGCGCAGGAGAGGTCGTCATCGAGCGCCGGCCTAGCCGGCGCCGCCGGGCGCTGAGCGGGGTGATGGCCCCGGCCGGCCCCGTCCCGATCGTCGTGGCGACGACGGGCCTGGACGAGGGACTGATCCCGGCGATCCGCTCGCTCAAGCCGGCCGGGATCGTGGTCGAGGCCACCGGATCGGGCAATACAGCGGCCTCCCTGCTGGCCGATGCAACCGCGGCGATCAGGGCTGGGGTTCCGGTCGTCCTGACGACGCGTTGCCCTTCAGGCGCCGCCGGAACCGGCTACGCCTTTCCGGGCGGCGGTGCGACGTGGGTACGCGCCGGAGCACTGCTGGCCGGCACGCTGACCGGACCCAAGGCCCGGATTGCCCTGTCGCTGGCCCTGGCGGCCGGCCTCCGCGGTGCCGCCCTCGGCCAGTTCATGGCCGGTCCGGGGCTGGAACCGGGGCCGGTTTCCTGAACGCTGGGGCGGCCGGTCCCGCCGAGCTGGTCGTCGACGGACGGGTCGCCACCCTGGCCGGCGGGTCGGGCCTCGGCGAGGTGGCGGGCATCGCCATTCGGCGCGGGCGGGTCATTGCGGCCGGCGATCTCGATGAACTTGAGCCGCTCGTGGGTCCGCAGACGCGCCGGATCCGGCTCGAACCCGGCGAGGTGGCACTACCGGGCCTGACCGACAGTCACCTGCACCTTGGCAATGCGGCGCTGGCGTTGACCGAGGTCCAACTCGCCGACGCGGCGACCCTCGAGGACGGTCTCCGGACGATCGCCCGGGCTCATGCGGCCCTCGACGCCGATGCCTGGTTGACCGGTCACGGCTGGGCCAACGACCGTTGGGGCGGCTGGCCAACCGCGGCCGATCTCGAGCGAGCGGCACCCGGCCGGCGAGTCGCCCTGTGGGCCCACGATCACCACGCCCAATGGGTCAGCTACGCGGCGCTGCTGGCTGCCGGGATCGGACCGTCGAGCCCGGATCCAGCCGGCGGGGCGATCCGGCGCGATGCACATGGCCTGCCCATTGGGGTGCTCCACGAATCGGCCACGGTCCTCGTC
Organism: Candidatus Limnocylindrales bacterium; assembly: GCA_038221095.1. Classification (GTDB taxonomy): domain Bacteria; phylum Chloroflexota; class Limnocylindria; order Limnocylindrales; family CSP1-4; genus Palsa-1033. The sequence goes on along the minus strand of JBBRIM010000150.1, from coordinate 2,993 downwards.
ACGAGCCGGATCCCCCTGCCGACCGTGGCCGAGTACCAGGCCGTCCTCCCGGGATTCATCGCCGACCTGGTCGGGCTGGGAGTCGTCGCCGTCCACGACCCCGGCGTCCTGCGGCCTGATCCTCGCCTGGACGGGCTGCTCCGCGCCTATGCCAGCCTGGCCGACTCCGGGCAGCTCACCATCCGGGTCCACGCGTCGCTCCGGACGGACGTCCTCGACGCCGCAATCGAGCAGGGCATGCGCAGCGGGATGCGCCTCGGCGACGATCCCGAGGGCCGGGCGCGGCTGGGCTGGCTGAAACTCTTCGCCGACGGCTCGCTCGGCTCGTGGACGGCCGCGATGCTTGCGCCGTTCGCCGGTGAGGGTGGCCTGGGGATCTGGGTCACCGAACCGACGATGCTCGGCAGGCTCGCGGTTCGGGCGGCTGAAGCGGGCATCGCGAGCCAGATCCACGGGATCGGGGATGCGGCCGTCCGGGCTGCCCTCGACGCGTTTGAGCCCGGGGTGACCCGTAGCCTGCCCCTGCGAGCCCGGATCGAGCACGCCCAACTTGTCGATCCAGCCGATCGCCGGCGCTTCGGTCAGCTCGGAATCGTGGCCTCAGTGCAGCCTGTCCACCTGCGGACCGACGCTGCCAATGCCCGCTCGGCGTGGGGCGCCCGGGCCGAGGTCTCCGGCTACGCCTGGCGATCGCTCGTGGATGGGGGAGCGACCCTCGCCTTCGGGACGGATGCCCCGGTCGAGCCGATCGATCCGTGGCCGGGTCTTTCGATGGCGATCACCCGGCGCTGGCCGGGATGGCCCGCCGGGACGGCTGAGTTCGGGCCGGACCAGGCGCTCAGCCTGGGCGAGGCGCTCCGCGGCGCATGCCTCGGCCCGGCCCAGGCCGAGGGCGCTGACGACCGCGGCCGGCTGGTTGCGGGCCAGCGAGCCGACCTCATCGTGATTCCCGCTGCCGCGATCGCCGAGCCTGTTCGCCCCGAAGGCATGCTGGCGACGACCCGGCCCCGCCTCGTCCTCATCGATGGCAAGGTCGCCTTCGAGGCCTGACCAGGCTGGGCTCAGCCGGCCGCGTGCCCGCGTTGACGACGCGCTTCGTAGAGCAGGATCGCCCCGGCCGCCGCGACATTGAGGCTGTCGGCGATCCCCAGCATCGGCAGGCTGGCGGCCACGATCCCGGGTCCGGTCCAGTCACCGGCCAGCCCGTGCGCCTCACTGCCAAGGACGATGGCCAGGGGCCCGCGCAGGTCCACCTCGGTATACGGCACCGCCCCGTCCACCCGGGCGACGACGATCCCGATCCCCGCGGCTCGCAGCCAGGCGATCGTGTCGGCGGTCGTTGCTACGGCGATCGGGACCGCAAAGATCGTACCCAGGCTGGCCCGGATCGCATTCGGGTTGAAGATGTCGGTGCGTGGATCGGCCGCGATCAGGGCGTCGGCGCCGGCACCGTCGGCCGAGCGCAGAATCGCACCGAGATTGCCCGGTTTCTCGACCGCCTCGGCCACCACGACCAGAGGCTCGGCCGGCAGGCGGAGCCGGCGCAGGTCCAGGGGCGGCGTCCGGATCACCGCCACAAGACCATCGGATCGATCGCCAAAGGCGAGCCTGGCGAGGACGACCACGTTCACGGTCGTGATCCTCACGCCGATTTCCCCGGCCGAGGCAAGTGCCGCGGCGGCTTCGGCCGACGTGACCAGGTCGAGGCAGACGAACAGCTCGATGATCTCGACACCGGCCGCCAGCGTCCGACCGATCTCCCGGGCCCCATCCACCAGGGTGTAGCCGGTCCGCTCGCGTTCGCGCCGATCGCGCAGCTTGCCCGCCGACCGGACTCGATCATTGGCCGGGCTGGTGATCTCCGGCGTTGCCGGTCGTTCGAGGCTCATCAGCGTGACCAGCGGGCCATCGAGCCGAGGTGGAGGCGGGTGCCGCCCTCGGACACGAGCGACTGGTCGGCGACCTCGATCGCCCCGGCGGTCGACGGGCCGGCGATGGGCTCGAGTGCCTCGAGCAGGACCTCGCCCAGCCGGTCGGGTCCGAAACCCTGCGTGTGCGCGGATAGCAGGATGAATGCCGGGCCGTCGTCCAGGAGCTCAGCACAGGCCTCGAGCAGGTCCGCCAGGCCATCGGCCAGCCGCCAAGCACGACCGCCCGCGCCGTGCCCATAGGACGGCGGATCAAGCACGATTCCGGCATACCGTCGCCCTCGGCGGAGCTCCCGCTCCGCGAACGCGACGGCGTCGTCGCTGATCCAGCGGATCGGCGCGGTCGCCAGGTCGTTGAGTTCGGCATTGCGGCGGGCCCACGCCACGGCCGGCCGGGACGCGTCGACGTGGGAGACGGCAAGGCCCCCCCGGGCCGCACTGATCGTGGCACCGCCGGTGTAGCCGAAGAGATTGAGGACGGCCTTGCCGCCGCTGAACCGGGCCGGCTCGGCTGGAGCGAACTGGGCTTGATCCGCCGTTACCGCCCTGCCGCGCGCTTTTGGTCCGGCGATCCGCCTGGCCTGGCGGCCGATCCAGGCCCGGTTCGCATGCTGCTCGGGAAAGAGTCCAACCTGGCCGCTTGGTGCGAGGCGAGCCTCGAAGGTCAGGTCACCCTCGCCGATCAGCCATGGTTCGACTGGCTGGCCATCACGTGTCGTCCAGCCTTCGTGGGCGATCGCGCTCCGGTCGGCCCGGTCGAAGCGGGCATCGGCGCTGGTCCAGGCGGCCGGATCCTGGGGCACGTGGCCCTCGGCGCTTGGCGCAGGTCGATCCAGCAGGACGGTTCCGAAGCGCTCTAACCGGCGCGCGTCGCCGACATCGATCAGGGCATAACCGGGTGTGTCGCTGGGCATCGGCCCATCTTGGGGCATCCGCCGCGGGGAGGCCGCGGGCAGGTCGCAGCGCGGCCATTGGTTGGGTTGCGGCCCAGCAGGAGACCGCGGCCGGCCGACCCGTCAAACTGCATCGATGAACCCCCTTGAGGTGCTGGCGATCCTGGCTGCC
>JBBRIM010000149.1:0-6728 GCA_038221095.1 Candidatus Limnocylindrales bacterium | reverse complement strand
ATCCCGAGCTCGGTGATGTAGCGCTCCAGCCGGATCGTCGAGTCGAGATGGCCGAAGGTGGTGGCCGGGGCCGGGTCGGTGTAGTCGTCGGCCGGCACGAAGACCGCCTGGAGGCTGGTGATCGAGCCCTTCTTGGTCGAGGTGATCCGCTCCTGGAGGGCGGCCATCTCGGTCGCCAGGTTGGGCTGGTAGCCGACCGCGCTGGGCATCCGGCCGAGCAAAGCCGAGACCTCCGAGCCGGCCTGGGTGAAACGGAAGATGTTGTCGATGAACAGGAGGACGTCGCGGCCCTCTTCGTCGCGGAAGTACTCGGCCATCGTCAGGGCGGTCAGCCCAACCCGCTGGCGGGCACCGGGCGGTTCATTCATCTGGCCGAAGACGAAGGCGGTCTTGGCAATGACGCCCGATTCGGTCATCTCGGCGATCAGGTCGTTGCCCTCGCGGCTGCGCTCGCCGACACCGGCGAAGACCGAGTAGCCCGAGTGCTCCTGGGCCACGTTCCGGATCAGCTCCTGGATGATGACCGTCTTGCCCACGCCGGCCCCACCGAAGATCCCGATCTTGCCGCCCTTCTTGAACGGGCAGATCAGGTCGATCACCTTGATCCCCGTCTCGAAGACTTCGACGTCGGTCGTCTGCTGGTCGAACGGCGGCGGCTCTCGGTGGATCGGCAGGCTGACCGCGGCCTTGACCGCGCCCTTGTTGTCGATCGGGTGGCCGAGCACGTCGAAGACGCGGCCGAGGGTCACCTCGCCAACCGGCACGGTGATCGCAGCGCCAGTGTCGATCGCGTCCACGCCCCGGGCGAGCCCGTCGGTGGTGGTCATCGCCACGGTCCGCACCCAGTTGTTGCCGAGGTGCTGCTGGACTTCCACGGTGAGCGGCTCGAGGCCCGGCCGCTGGATCTCGACGGCGTTATAGATCGCCGGCAGCTGACCAGCCGGGAAGACGATGTCCACGACGGCACCGGTGATCTGGATCACCTTGCCGGTCGCGGTGGTGGTGGCGGTCGCCATGCTGGTCAGTGCCTCCTTCAGCGGGCCTGGGCGCCCGACGCGATCTCGATCATTTCGCGGGTGATGTTCGCCTGGCGAACCTTGTTGTAGCTGAGGGTCAGGTCCTCGATCAGCTCCTCGGCGTTCTCGGTCGCGTTCTTCATCGCGACCATCCGGCTCGACTCCTCGCTGGCCTTCGCCTCGAGAATGGCCTGGAACAGCCGGGTGGCGACGTAGCGCGGCAGGAGCTGCTCCAGGACGGCGGCCGGATCGGGCTCGAAGATGAACTGGTTGCCCGGGATCCCCTCGGTGTCGGCGCTGGCCACGATCGGCAGGATCTGGGACAGGCTGGGCTGCTGGGTCAGGGTGGACACGAAGTGGGGGTAGACCACGTCGATCCGGGCGTACGTCCCCGACAGGTAGTCGTCGGTGACGAGCCGGGCGAGGGGCACGATCTCGGCGAACGTGGGCCGGTCGCCGAAGCCGGCGAAGTGGGCCTCGATCGGGATGCCCGCCCGACGGATGGCGTCACGGCCCTTGCGCCCGACGGTGACCATCGTGACGCTGCCGGGGTGGTCGATGATCTCGCGCAGGGTGAAGCGCACGGCGTTGGAGGTCAGCGGACCGGCCAGCGGCCGATCGGTGGTGATCAGGACCACCAGGCGCTTGCCGGCCGGGTCGGCCGTGGCCAGGAGCGGGTGCTCATCGCCGCCGAGGACGGCGGCCACGTCGGCCAGGACCTCGTCCAGCTTGTCGCTGTAGGGCCGCGCCGCGAGAGTCGCGTCCTGGGCGCGCTTGAGCTTGCTGGCGGCGACGAACTGCATCGCCCGGGTGATCTGGCGGATGTTCTTGACCGAACCGATCCGTCGCCGGATGTCGCGCTGACTGGCCATCCCTGTGTCCTGCTGACCCGGCTGCCCGGCCTAGGCCAGGAAGCTCTGGCGATAGACCCCGATCGCCTCGTCGAAGGCGGCCGCCAGGTCGTCGCTGAGGGCCTTGCTCGAGGCCAGTTCGGTCAGGATCTTGGGCCGCTCGGTCTCGAGGAAGCGGTAGTAGCCCGTCTCCCAGTCCTTGAGCCGGTTCGACGGGATGTCATCGAGGGCACCCTTGGTGGCGGCGTACAGGATCGCGACCTGCTTCTCGACGCCGAGCGGCTGGTACTGCGGCTGCTTGACCACCTCGGACAGTTTCTCGCCCCGCGTGAGCTGGTCGCGGGTGGCCTTGTCCAGGTCGGAGGCGAACTGGGCGAAGGCGGCCAGCGCGCGGTACTGGGCCAGGTCCAGCTTGAGCGGTCCGGCGACCTTCTTCATCGCCTTGGTCTGGGCGGCGGAGCCGACCCGGGAGACCGAGATGCCGATGTTGAGGGCCGGCCGCTGGCCGGAGTTGAACAGGTCGGTGTCGAGGAAGATCTGGCCGTCGGTGATCGAGATCACGTTGGTCGGAATGTAGGCCGACACGTCACCGGCCTGCGTCTCGATGATCGGCAGGGCGGTGATCGACCCGCCGCCGTTGTCGGCGTTCAGCCGGGCAGCTCGCTCGAGCAGGCGGCTGTGGAGATAGAAGACGTCGCCCGGGTAGGCCTCCCGACCGGGCGGCCGGCGCAGCAGCAGGGACATCTCGCGGTAGGCCCAGGCGTGCTTGGAGAGGTCGTCGTAGACGCACAGGGCATCCTTGACCAGGCCCTCCCCGGGCACCTCGACGCCAACTTCCATGACCTCCTCGGCCATGGCCACGCCGGCGTACGGGGCGAGGTACTGGAGCGGGGCGGGATCCTCGGCACCGGCCACGACCACGATCGTGTGGGCCATCGCGTCGTGGGCTTCGAGGATCGCCACGATGTTGGCCACGGTCGAGAGCTTCTGGCCGATGGCCACGTAGATGCAGACCAGGCCCTTGCCCTTCTGGTTGATGATCGTGTCGATGGCGATGGCGGTCTTGCCCGTCTGGCGGTCGCCGATGATCAGCTCGCGCTGGCCGCGACCGATCGGAATGAGCGCGTCGATCGCCTTGATCCCGGTCTGGACCGGGGTGTCGACGGATTGCCGGACGATGACCCCCGGGGCGATCCGCTCGACCGGCCGGGTCTTGGTGGTCACGATCGGGCCCTTGTCGTCGAGTGGCCGCCCGAGCGGGTCCACGACCCGGCCGAGGAGGGCCTGGCCCACCGGCACCTCGACCACGCGGCCGGTGGTCTTGACCGTGTCGCCTTCCTTGATCTGGGAAGCGCTGCCCAGGATGACCGCACCGACGGTCTCCTCCTCGAGGTTCAGGGCAATGCCCATCACCCCGCCCGGGAACTCGAGCATCTCAGACGACACGGCGTCCTCGAGGCCGTAGATCTGGGCGATCCCGTCACCGACCTCGACGACCGTCCCGACGCTGCGCGTCTCGGCCGACCGGTCGAAGTTGTCGATCGCCGACTTGATGATGCTGATGATCTCGTCGGACTTGATGGCCATCTGCTGGATCTCCTAGAGGGCGCCCGAGACGAGCTGGTTCCGGAGTCGCTCCAGGCGACCTCGGACGCTCCCGTCGATCAGGCGGTCGCCGACCTGCACCACGAGGCCACCGAGCAGGCTCGGATCAACCTCCTGGCTGAGTTCGACCCGGCCGCCGGTCATCTGTTCGAGCCTGGCGGTGAGGGCCTTGACGTCGGCCGGTTCGAGCGGCGCTGCGCTCACGGCCCGGGCCGGGGTGATACCGAGACGGATGTTGTCGAGACGCCGGAACTCGGCCGCGACGCGCGGCAGATCCTCGATCCGGCCGCGCTGCACGAGCAGGTGCAGGAGGTTGAGGAGCGGCTGGCTGACTTTGCCCTTGAGGCCGGCCTCGAGGGCCTGCTCACGGGTCTCGGTCGCCACGGTCGGATCACTGAGCCCCCGAGCAACAGCCGGGTCCTCGAGGATCGTGCCGGCCAGGTCGAGCTCGGTCCGCCAGCGGTCGATCGTCTTGTCCCGCCCGGCGATCTCGAAGGCGGACTCGGCATAGCGCCGGGCGGCCGTGGATGGACGAGCCATCAGTTCCTGGACTCGGTCGACGCGGCGCTGGCCAGGAATTCCTCGACGAGCCGGCGCTGGCGCGGATCGCTCATCGTCTCGCCGACCACCCGGCCGGCGGCCGACAGGGCCAGGTTGGCAACTTCCTCGCGAAGGTCGAGCAGCGCCCGTTGCGTTTCCGCTTCGATCTCGGCCGTTGCTCGCTGGCGCAGGTGCTCCAGGTCCGCCTTGGTCGCGGCGATATCCGCATCGCGGGTTTCCTGGGCCACTTTCTGGGCCCGATCGAGGATCTCGCGTGCCTCGCGGCGGGCGTCGACCAGGGTGGTCTGCCGTTCGGCGGCACTCGCCTCGCGGTCATGGCGGGCCTGTTCGGCATCCGCCAGGCCCTGCTCGATCCGGGCTCGCCGGTCGGTCAGCATCTTCCGGATTGTCCCGCCGAAGAGCAGGTTGAGGACGACCAGGAAGACCAGGAAGTTGAGCGCCGAAACGATGATCCAGAAGCCGTTGATCGCCAGGCCGGCCGGCGCGTCGGCGGACGGCAGCACGGTACTGCCGAGGGGCAACGCTCCGACGATCGCGAACAGGTGCACGACCAAAGTCCCCGTGAGCCCGGGCTACTTGAGGACGATGGCGAGGATCGCGACGACGATCGCGAGGACGCCCAGCCCTTCGGCGAACGCCGCGCCGAGGATGAACTGGGCCCGGATGCTGGGGGTCGCGTCGGGGTTGCGCCCGATGGCCGTGGCCGCCAGGCCGGTCAGGATGCCGATGCCGATGCCCGGGCCGATGACGCCGAGAGCGGCCAGGCCTGCGCCGATGTGCTCCATGAGAACCCTTCCTCCTTGCCGGGAGTCAACCCGGTCCTGTGCCAGTTGCTAGTGGGCCGCGCCGGCCGTTGCCGCCATGGGCGGGTAGTCCGGATCGAGTGCCTCTTCCATGTCCGCCGAGGGATGCTCCCCCGGCTCATGACCCTCGACGGCGATGAGCGTGTACATCAGCATCAGGGTCGAGAAGATGAGGGCCTGGATCAGATTGAGCAAGACCTCCAGGGAGATCATCGCCACGGGAACGAGGGCGAGGGTCAGGGCGGTGATGACGCCGAGGGCGACCTCGCCCCCATAGATGTTGCCGAAGAGCCGCATTGCCAGTGTGACCGGCTTGATGAACTCGAGCATGAACTCGATCAAGCCGACGAACAGGTCAATGACGCCAGTGCCGATCCCCGACTTGAACCCGCCAAGGACGAAGAACTTGCCGAGGTAGCCCCGGACGCCGAGCGCCTGGAACCCACGGAAGTGGAAGTACACGAAGGCGACGAGGGCCAGGCCCACCGTCACGTTGAGGTCGCTGGTCGGTGCCCGGAACGCCTCGACCTTGCCGAAGAAGGGCGTGAGCCCGCTCCAGTTCGAGAACAGGATGAAGAGGAAGAAGGCCACGAACAGCGAGACGTGCTTGGCGGCCGCCGCCCCGCCCAGCGAGGTGGCCCAGTTCTCGAGCGACTCCCAGGTGAACTCGAGCAGGTTCTGGAAGCGACCGGGGATCACCTTCATGCCGCGCGTGCCGAGGAAGGCCAGGAGGAGGACCACGGCCATGACGCACCAGGTGGTGAAGATCGTGTTGGTGATGCTCGGATGGAAGCTCAGGATCGCGCCGGCCGGCGGCGCGCTGTCCGGGGCCAGGTCGATCAGCACGTTCGGGGCCGGCAGCTCGAGGTTGGCGGTGATCAGGTCGCTGATGCCGCTGATCGGCTGGCCGGGCGAGCCGGTCGGGAACGGCGGGACGAAGATGAAGGCCAGGATGTCGAGGACGATGATCGCGGCCAGGAACAGGCCGACGTTACGCCGGGTACGACGGCGCCCGGCCAACGCTGGCGCGGGCGCGGGGGTCGTGACCTGGTCGATCGACACGGTTGCTCCACAAAGGGGCACGGCCGCCGGGGCCGTGCTCTCGAATTATCGTTCGGGTCTCGAACCCGTCAGTCGTACCTGGCCAGGAACCGGCTGATCAGCCGGTAGATCCCAGCGGTGCCGAGCCCGGCTCCGCCGAAGAACCCGACGAGCACGAAGACAGGCGACGTCCGGAGTTGCTCATCAAGCCAGTTTCCTGCCAGCGCCCCGCACAGGGTGGTGACCAACAGGACAATGCCGATCTCGGAAAAGAGGGCGAAATATGCACCGGTTTGGCCCGACAAAGCGCCCGGAGTGTAGCAGCTGCCAGCTTGGGGCAGCAAACCCCGGGCGCTCGGCCGACCGGCGGCCCGCCGGCCGCCCCAGGTTCTATTGCAGGGTCAGGAAGCCGTCCACGTCAACCCGGCCGGCACCCGTCACCGAGATGTCGATCCGGTGCACGCCAACCGTGCCCCACGTTCGGGCGTAGATCCCCTGGGCCGCCAGGGTTGTGGTGCTCTTCTCAGTGTAGATCCCGATCAGGACGCCGTCGAGGTAGACCCGGGCGGTGCCCCTGGTCGGGCCCTTCGGTCCGATCCAGGAGATCGACGAGCAGGTGCAGGTGAACGACGCCACCGAGCCGTGAGTGCTGGCGTACTTGACCGAGCCGCCCAGGGCGCCGGCCAGGGTGGTGCTGCCCCACGTGCCGAGGTAGGTCGCGGCGGTCTCCTGGTAGAGGACCGCCTTGAAGTTGGGCAGGTAGGCCCACGCTCCGCCGTTGCCGACCAGGTCCACGGCCCGGACCCGGTACTGGTAGTTGCTGTTGATGACCACGACACGGTGAGCCGAGG